>JAPOIC010000091.1 GCA_029979145.1 Opitutaceae bacterium | reverse complement strand
CGCCAGCGGTCGTTTTCCCTCCGAAAACGGCTAAATATCAGCCAAATCCGCAATTTCCACTCGCCACATCCTGCTCGTTCGTTCTGTTGCAGAAAAGTCATCCGTCATGCCACGTTTTGCCGCCACCCAGATCCACACTTTCACCGCGCTTCGACCCGGAGTTCTGCGTTCCGTCCTCTTCTTTTTCAGTGGCTTGCTGTTGGCACCGGCCCTCCCGGGGGCCGAACTCCATCTCAACAACGGCGACCGCATCACCGGCCACGTCATCATGCGGGTCGACGGCAAGATTCACTTCCGGTCCGACGTCCTTGGCGACTTGGTCGTCAATGAAACCGACGCCGCCATCGTCGATACCCCCGAGGTTCCGGTGGAGCCGCTCAGCGGTCTGCCGCCCACTCAGCCCAAGCCCAAGGCCAAGAAGCCGGCCGCCGGCACCGTCGCTGCCAACGAGTCCGGCCTGATCCAGCCCGCCCCGCCGCCCCCACCCAAGTGGAAAGGCAAGGTCGAGTTCGGCTTCCACAACCAGTCCGGCCGCAGCGAAATCAACAACACCTCCCTGCGCGCCGAGGCCGAGTTGAAGTCCGGCCGCGACAGCTACCGCGCCACCGGCCGCTACCTTTACGGCGAAAACAACGGCAACCTCGCCAGTGACCGTAACGACGCGAGTTTCCGCTGGCGCCGCGAAACGTCCGAGCGCGTCTTCGGCCAGAGCCTCACCAGCTACGCGCGCGACCAGATTACCCAGATCAACCTCAACCTCGAGCAGAACGGCTCGCTCGGTTACCAGCTCGTCCAGAACGACCAGCACAAGGTCAACGTCGGCGCCGGCCTTACGGCCCAATACCGCGACGCCGAGGGTCTCGAGCCGGGCTTCAACTACTTCGGCGAGGTCTTCCAAGACTACACCTACAAGATCAACGGCCGCCTCACCGTCTCCCAGGCCCTCAACGCCCTCTACTCCCCCAACGGCCGCGCCCGCCTGGCCACGTCGACGATCAACACCAACACGCTCGCCGACGACGTCGACAACTACAAGGTGCGCTTCAACAGCACGCTCCAAGGCAAGATGAGCGAACGCATCTCGCTCAACCTGCGTTACGAATACGAATACGACAACGCCGTCCTCAACAAGGAGGCCCGCTCCGACCAGCGCGTCACCAGCTCCGTCGGCTACGCGTTCTGAGGAATTTTACAGGAGGTAACGGAGGGAACAGAGACCGAAGATCTTACAGGAGGCCGCTGAGATCGCAGAGAAAATCTTCCTCCGTTACCTCCTGTAAAAAATAATCTTCCGACCTGCCTTCTCCTCCGCGTGCTCTGCGCCCTCCTATAAAAACTCAGTCCGCCTTTTTCTTCTTCGCGGCGGTCTTTTTCCTCACCGCGGGTTTGGCCGCGGTTTTCTTTTTCGCCGCCGGCTTTTTGGCTGCAGCCTTTTTCTTGGCGGGGGCCTTCTTCGCCGCTGGTTTGGCGTCGGTCAGGAGACTGGCCAGGGCGACTTCCTTCGAGTCCTTCCACAGGCGCTCGAGGTTGTAGTTCGCGCGCTTCTCCTCGGTGAAAAGGTGGATCATCACATCGAAGGCATCGATCACGACCCAGCCGCTCTCGCGGAAGCCGTCCATGCCCACGATCGGGGCGCCGGCGGCGTCGAGCACCTTCTCGGCCTCGATGCGCAGTGCGCGCAGGTGCGGCTCGGACGTGCCCGTGGCGACGATGAGGAAATCGGTGATCGACGACTGGGCGTGAACGTCGAGCACGAGCAGGTCGCCGGCCTTCTTATCATCGAGGGCGCGGACGCATTGCTTGACCAGGGCGAGGGTGACGGCGGGATCGGCTTTCATGCTTGGCTGTCGCGATAGAGGCAGTGTTCCTTGATGTAGACAATCGCCTTGTGCGGGACGAAGTAGTCCAGCGAAAGGCCCTTCCGGACCCGTTCGCGGAGCTCCGTCGAGCTGATGGCCAGCAAGTGGCCGTCGCAACGGTGCAAACGCAGCCCAAGAATGTCCGGATGCGCCCGGATCGGGTGGCCGGGCCGCTCGAGGAAGATGAACTCGATCAACTTCGCCAGCTCCTCGATTTCGCTCCAAAGGTGCAGCTTCGGCAGCTGGTCACCGCCGATGATCCAGTAAAGCTGGTAGTTCGGGTAAAGTTTCAGAAAGTGCCGCACCGACTTGATCGTGTAGTTCACGCCGCCGGCCTGCAGCTCGTAGTCGGAGATCTCGAACCGATGGTCCCACTCGATCGCGGCCTTCAGCATCGCCAGCCGGTCGGCCACCGCCGACTGCACCTCGTGCGGCTTCAACGGCGCCTGCGCCGCGGGCACGAGGATGACCTTGTCGAGGCCGTATTGCTCATACACATCCTGCGCCGCCATCAAATGCCCGAAATGCACGGGGTCGAAGCTCCCGCCCAATAGTCCGATTTTCACTCCCGCGCACCGTGCACCCCCCGCCCCCGGCCGGCAAGGTCGATTTCCTCAGGCGCACAGTTGGCATCATGGCTTGGTTTTCTTGTAGGGCGGGGTCGTTGACCCGCCTCGTCTCAGAGCGTGCACAGGAGATAACGGAGACCAAAGATACTAACAGTAGCCCGCAGAGATCGCAGAGGCCGAACCACCCACCTACTCTGTTCCCTCAGTTTCCTCCTGTAAAATACTCCGTCCAATCCACCCCTCCGCGCTCTCTGCGTCCTCCTGTTAAAATCCGCCGATCCTAGGTCATGTCCAAAACTCAACTATGCCCGCGACAAGCTACCCCACCCCGCTTCGGCATTGCGTTCACTGGCACGGCGCGGGATAGACTTTGGGCGTCGTGAGTCGAATTCTGCCGAAACTGCTGCCCCTACTTGCCTTGGCCCTGGCGCCGGCGGCCTTGGTGGCGGCAGACCTCGACAGCCTGCTCAAGAACTCACCTTTTGGCAGCGCAGGGACCACGGCGACCGCTGCGACCGCCAAGCCGCTGGAATTCCGCGGCGTGTTCGCGGAGGGCGGCGAATACTTTTTCAACATTTACCTCGCCGACTCATCGCGCTCGGAGTGGCTGGGGCTGGATGAGACCTACGGCGAAAACCTGACGGTGAAGACCTACGATCCGGAAGCGCAGCAGCTCACCGTCGAGTACGCCGGCCAGACCCTTACGCTCACCTTGGTCTCAGCCAAGCGCGCGGCGGTCGCCGCCACCACTCCCCGCCCGGCCGCGGTCGCCAATCAGCCTGACCCCTCGCCGGCGCAGGCTTCCGCCGCCCCCACTGACGCGGAGCGCATGAGCAAGATCGCCGAGGAAATCCGCCGGCGTCGCGAACTGCGGCAGCAGGCGCTGCAAAAGAAATCCCAATGAAAACCTCCCGCCGCCCCTCCCCGCGCCTGGCCGCGTTCACCCTGATCGAGATCCTCGTGGTGGTCGCGATCATCGGCCTGCTCGCCGGGCTCTTGATCACCAACACCGACAAGATTTTCGGCCAGAGCCAGGACGTCGTGGCCCGCGTCTTCGTGCGCGATTCGCTCAAGACCTCGCTCGTGCGCTACAAGATCGACCTTGGCGACTACCCGTCGACCGCCGAGGGCCTGCAGGCCTTGGTCACGGCACCGGCCAACGGTGCGGAGCGTTGGCAAGGCCCCTACGTCGATGTGTCCGGCGGCAAGCTCCCGCTCGACCCGTGGGCCGAACCCTACCAATACGTCTACCCCGGCACGCGCAACAAGGGCGGCTATGACCTGTTCTCCAAAGGCCCGGACAAGGCCGCGGGCACCGAGGACGACATCGGCAACTGGTAACGGGCCGCGCGCCCGCGCCGCCGCGTTCACGCTGGTCGAGGTGCTCCTGGCCCTCGCGCTGCTCATTCTCGTGTCGACGGTGCTCCTCACCGCCACGGCCGGGTTGTTTCGCGATCGCTCCGATCGCCCGGAGGAGGCGTTCTGGAATGCCATCAATCACGCCCGCGAACTCGCGCTCGAGACCGACCGGCCGGTGACCCTGCGCTTCGACCGCGAAAGCGAACACCTGTTTTGGTCGGACGGCGACCGCCTCGACGGCGTCGACCTGCCCGGAACCGCACTACGGTTTCTGCCGATGGAGCGCGCCTCCGCGCGCTTGATCGGCGGCGTGCGCTTCGAGGGCGACGCCCTCGCCCGCGTGCGGGTTTATCCCGACGGCACCTGCGATCCGTTCCGCATCGAGCTCACGGCCACCGGCCAGGCTCCCCGGATTCTCCAAATCGATCCCTGGACCTGCGCACCCGTGCTGCGCGCCGCCTCGCCATGACGTGCAGCCGCCACGACCCGTCGGGCCGAGGGACCGGCCCGTCCACCCGCCTGACACCGTTTCCAAAGGTGGACGCGCCGGTCCCTCGGCGCGTTTTGCCTGGCCGCGCCTTCACGCTCGTCGAGGTGATTGTGAGCCTCGCCATCTTTGCGCTCGCCGCGGTCGCCCTCTCCACCGCCTACCTCAACGTGCTGGAAGGCTACCGCAACCGGGACCGCGAACGCGCCCGCGACGACGCCTGGGCGCTCGTGCGCATCGCCGCCTTGAGCGAAACTGATCGGGAGGTTCTGGAACGCGGCGGCACCATCGAGCTGCCCGGCGGCCAGCGCTTGAATTGGCGGGCCACGATCGCACCGACCGAACTCGCGGACCTCTTCGCCATCGAGCTCAGCGCCGAGTCACCGCCGCCGGAGGAATGGACGCGCCAGTCGCGGGTCATGAGCTATCGACCGGACTGGTCCGACCCGGCCGATCGCGATCGCCTGCGCACGGAGAGCCGCAACCGTTGGGAGGCGGAACGCGCCCGATGAAACGCCGCGCCGCCTTCACCTTGGTCGAGTTGCTCGCCGCCATCGCGCTGATGGCGCTGCTGCTCACGGCACTGCTGACCTTTGTCCTCTCCTTCTCCGAAATCTGGGGCGGCAGCGGCGAGAAGCGTTTGTTCGAGCAACACGTCAACGCCGTCACGCACCACCTCGACGCCATGCTGCGCCGCGCCGCGCTCCCGACCGGCGGCCGCACTCCGGCCGAGTCGTTCGTGATCCGCACCGTCGACGCGCCGGGCGCCCCCCGCGGCGAGGGCCTCGGTTTTCTGCTCACCCGCGGCGACCGCCTCCTCAGCTGGAACAGCCAGCCCGCACCGCTCACCCAATGCACGCTCGCGTTTGACCCGACAGCTGGTCGCGGCCTCACGCTCTACTGGCGCTCGGAGTTGGAGGAGGACGAGAACGCGATGCACGAAACCCCGCTCAGCCCGTTCCTCAGCGAGGTCGCCTACCGCTACCGCGAAGAAACCTCCGGCCGCTGGCGCGACGCTCCGCGGCTCGAACGCAACGGCGACCGCTGGCGCGTGCCCGAACAACTCATTCTGCGCTTCCGCCACGGCGACTACACCGCCGAGCGCACCCTCCCCCTCCCCTTCGCCCCCGGCGGCCTGCCGCTGTTTTGATGAACCGGTTAACCCAAAATCCGATTCATTGTAGGGCGGGGACTCCGATCCCCGCCTTGCGCGAGGAAACACTGCCAGCTGGACGCCAGTGCTCCCAACAAGCCGTGGCATCCCCAACCGGGAGCGCCGGCGCCCCGCCGGCTTATTCGCTTGCCCCACGGCGGGGATTGGAATCCCCGCCCTACACCCAACAGCGCGGGTCGGTCATCCTCTTCGTCTTGGGCTTGATCCTGCTGACGGCCCTGCTCCTCACGCAGTTCATCGACCGTGCGCACACGGAGCTTTTGACCGAAGCCCGCCGCAGCCAACTCGCCCCCTTGCGCGAGGAAGCGTATTCCGCGCTGCAGGTCTCGTTCGCTTCGCTGGCGGATTTTGCCGCGCTCGACCAAGGCCTGAATTCACCCACCCAAGGCTGGGGCGAGCCGCTCGCGCACGCCGATTACACACCGCCGCTGGGTTTTGCTGTCACGGCGGAAATTATCGACGACACCGGCCGGCTCTCGCTGGTCAATCGCGACCCCGCCGCCCTGCAGGCCTTGCTGCGCGAACTCGGCGTTTCCGCCACCGACGCCGACGCCTTCATCGAAGCGTATCTAGCGTGGACCGAATCCGAGGCCATCGCCCGTTCGCTTTCCGGCATGATCGACGCGGGCGACGACACTCCAGTCCTCACCGCGCCGCAGGCCGCGCTTCGCTCGTATGAGGAACTGCGTTTCATACCCGCGATCCGCGACGTGCTCTGTGACGAGCAAGGCGACTGGAACGAAACCGGCCGCGCCTTTCTCGCCAACGTCACGTTGCATCCCGTCAACGTCATCAACCTCAACAGTGCCTCACCGGAACTGCTCTCAGCGCTCGGCTACGATCCCGCCACCGTCGCCGCGCAACGCGAGGCCGCGCTTGGTCCCACGCCCAACGTCTTCTATTCAACCGCCGACCTGAGCGCCGCCGCCGGTGCCCCCGTGGTCAGCGTGGGGACCGACGCCACCTTGCTGCGCATCCGGATCACTACGGCCTACGGCGCCAGAAGGTTCTCCTTGGACGTCGTGGTGGAGAGCGGCCGCGGCGGCAATCAAAGCAGACCGGAAGATCCCGACGCCGCGCAAACCGAGCCGCGACCGTGGACGCGCAATAGCATCGACTCCGGTTTTCGCATCCTCGAAATTCGGGAGAACTCCGGAGCCTGATGTCCGCCGCCCACGCCGCCCCACCCGATCTCCCCGCCGTCATCCTCGTGCCGGGCGCGCGGTTCTTTATCCGGCGCATTCCGCTTGTGCCCGACGCCCCGGTGGAAAAGCAGGTGGAGCTCGCGGCGGAAGGCCTCTCGCCCTTCCCGCTGGAGCAGTTGTTCTACGGCTGGGTCGCGTCCCCGGATCGCCGCCACGCCTTGGTCTACGCCGCCTACCGAAGAAATTTTTCCGCGGACGAAATCGCCGCGTGGAATGCCGCGCGGCTGGTCATTCCCGAGTTCGCCTTCTGGGCCTTTGCGCGCCGTCCCGCCAGCCATGCCGCCATCCTGCATGAGTCGGGTGACGCCCTCACGGCGCTCGCGTGGGACAAGGAGTCGACGCTCCCCGCCCTCGTGCTCTGCCGTGAACCCGCCCCTGAGGCGGCCCAGCCCGACTCGGCGGCCCTCGTCTTGGAGTTTTCCCGCCGCAGCGGATTCGCCGCCGCCGACCTGCATCCGCTCCATCGGCCCGTGGTGAGCGACGGCCTTGATCGTGACGGCCTGCACATGCAGGCCGGTCAGGATCACACCGCGCTGCTGCCCGCCTCGGCCTTTGCCGCGGCCGACTTGCGCGACAAGGCCGTGCTGCTGGCGAAACGCCGCGACGAGCGCCGTTTCAACCTCGCGTGGCGCCTGTTTGCGGGCACCGCCGCGGCTTTGGTACTTTGCCTGTTGCTCGAACTCGCGCTGATCGGCGGGCGCTCCTTACTGGCCGCAAAACGCGGCCAACTCGCCGCGCGCGCCGACGCCGTGCGTGAAATCGAAGGCGCACGCCTCCTCGCCACCAAGCTGGAGAAGATGACCGCACAACAGCTCCGCCCTTTCGAAATGCTCGCGGTAATCAACGCCCCGCGGCCGCGCTCCATTGAGTTTCAACGCGTCGGCACCGGCGGACCGCTCACGCTGCAAATTGAGGCCGAGACGGCCAACGCCGGCGACCTCCGCGTCTACGAGGAAGCCCTGCGTCAACTCACTCCGGTCGAACGCGTGCAACTGCGCGATCCGCGCATGCGCGCCGGCCGCACGACGTTCCAGCTCGAGGTCACCTTCAGGCCCGGTTGGTCCGGGCAGGGAGG
>JAPOIC010000283.1 GCA_029979145.1 Opitutaceae bacterium | reverse complement strand
TTTGAGACGGGATTCGCTGATGATGCAAATGACTAGCCGCCAGCGCGGCTTCAGGTGCCCCCCCGCTCGAGGGCATCGACCCGCTTGAACAATTCGGGCAGCCGGCGCTGGAGCACATGAATCCGCCGCTCCAGCATGTAAGGCATGGAGGGATTGCCAGCGACAAACTGGCCGGGCTCGACGTTGGAGGTGATGCCGGCTTGGCCCGCGCCCTTCGCCCCTTTGCCGATGGATAGATGCCCCGCTACCCCCGCCTGCCCACCAAGCACCACGTAATCGGCGAGGGTCGTGCTGCCGGCGATGCCAACTTGGGCACAGAGGATACAGTGACGACCGATGATCACGTTGTGCGCCACCTGGACCAGATTATCAATCTTGGTCCCGGCTCCGATGACCGTGCGGCTGAATCGCGCACGATCAAGGGTGCTGTTCGCGCCGATCTCGACATCGTCCTCGATCACCACGATTCCCACCTGCGGCACCTTCTCATGGCGCCCTTGAACGAACTCGTAGCCAAAGCCATCGGAGCCCACCACCACCCCGGAGTGCAAGCGCACCCGGTCGCCTACCCGGCACTCGGCGCCGATCACGACTCCCGGCATCAGCCAGCAATCGCGGCCCACCGAGGCATTGGTGCCGACGAAAACCTGGGCCTGCAAATGGCTTCCCGGACCAACCGTCCCGCCGCTCTGCACCACGCACAGGGGACCAACGGTGGCGGATGCATCAACCAGTGCGCCCGCCTCGACTACGGCCGATGGATGCACTCCCGGGCTTGGTTTGGGCCAAAGCTGCTGTTCTATGCGTCCACACAACGTTGCCAAAGCGACGGAGGGATTGTCCACCAACAGGAAGAGTTGGCCGGCACTCGGCTCACCATCGTAATCCGCCGGCAATAGAATTACCGAGGCTTTGGAACCGGCCACCGCAGGCCGATATTTGGAATTTCCCAAAAAGCTCAGGTCACCCGGCTCGGCTGCTTCCAACGCGGCAATGCCAGCCACCGGAACGGAAGCCAAGCCTCGCGTCGCTATTGGACGCAGCCACGCGATCAACTCATCTGCCGTGAAGGAAACCTGCATGGGTGCTGTCTGACAGTTTGGCCGAAGGGTGAAAAGCAACAAAAACCCCGCCGGCACCAGCAGGCTGGGTCGTAAGGAAACACGCGTTGACGCGGGCTTATTTGCCAAGCGGCACGGTGACGGTCGGGCCGCCGGAAGCCGCCGGCGCGGCGGCCGCGGGGGCGACGGAGGCCGCCGGGCGACCACGATTGATCTCGGCCTCGACATCCGCCGTGATGTCCATGGCGGCGTCGGAGTAGATCACGCTGGAGATGCCCAGCAGGTTCGGGCCGGACTTGTCGACCAGCAGGGTCGCGCCCTTGCGCTTGGCGATCTCGGTCGCGATCTTGCCGATTTCCTCGAGCATGATCGTCTTGAAGTTCTGGAAGCGCTGCTGCAGGAGGTTGCGCGTGTTGGCTTGGAAGCTCTGCAGCTCACTGTCCTTGCGCTGGATTTCCTGCATCTTCTGCTCGGCCTGGGCGCGGGCCTGCTCCTTGACCTCGGCCTTGGCGGCCGGGTTGTTGGTCTGGTCGAAAGCCTCGCGGTATTGCTCAACCAGCGTGTTGCGGGTGGCGAGGAGGCGATCGGCCTCTTCCTGCGCCTTCTCAGCGTCAGCCTTGAGCTTTTCCTTCTGCTCTTGGGTCTTGTAGTGCTCGTCGAGCAGCTTGATCATGTCGACCACCATGATTTTGGAGGAGGACTGCGCCTGGGCCACCGCGCCGGAAACGGCCAGGGCCACCAAGGCAAAGAGTAGTTTGACGGGTTTGTTCATGGGTATAATGCGATAAAAAGGAGGCAAAAAGAACAGAATCAGAAGCGGGTGCCAAAGGAAAAGTTAAACTGCCCGCCCTTGTCCGCCGCCGGGTTTCCGGTCAGCGGAATGGCATAATCGAGCCGCAGCGGGGCGCCCGCGACAAAGAGCTGCAGGCCGAAGCCAATGTTGTCGTGCAGGTCCGCCGGATTGAAATCGTAGGCGTCCGTATTCACGAAACCAGCGTCGTAGAAGACCGCCACGCGGATCGGATCCACCACGTCCATGGAGTATTCTAAGCTCAGCATACCGTAGGAATTGCCGCCGAGGATGAAGTCGAGGTTGTCGCGAGGGCCGACGTCGTTGTATTCAAATCCACGCAGCGTGTAGGGGCCGCCGAGGAAATAGCGGTAGTAATACGGCACCGCCACGGTATCGCCGAAGCTCTCAATCACACCCGCGCGGGCGATGACCGACACCACTTGGTTCTGGAACTCAAACACCGGATAGAATTGGGC
>JAPOIC010000122.1 GCA_029979145.1 Opitutaceae bacterium | reverse complement strand
TGAAACCAAGCATGAAAACGAGATGGGCCTGCGGGTCTGGCGGCAGAGGCACACCGGCGTCATGGCGCGACCGCACACACATCCGGACATCGAGGTGAATTTCGTCTTCAGCGGTAGTTTCGCCTACCTGCATGGCGGCACCGTGGTGCCGGTTGAGGCCGGGCGCTTCACCGTGCTGTGGGGCGGCATCCCGCACCAGGCCGTCGAGCCGGGCATCATCAGCGAGGGCATCTGGATCACGCTGCCGCTGGCGTGGTTTCTCCAGTGGCAGCTGCCGCACGCGCTGGGTGAGCGGCTGTTTGCGGGCGAGATCGTGAGCAGCGAACCCGAGCCGGCGGACCGCGCGGCTCTGGAACGTTGGTGCGCGGACGCCGCCAGCGCCGACGCCGGGCTGAGACGCGCGATGCTCTTGGAAATCGAGGAGCGCTTTCATCGCCTGGCCTTGTCGGCCCCCGCGGCGCCGCGGCGCCGCAAGGAGGCGCACGCCGTCGACGGAGTCGCCCAGCTCGCGGGCGTTACGCGTTTCATCGCCCGGCATTACCGCGAGCCGCTGACCGTGGGCGACATCGCGGCCGATGCCGGGCTGCACCCGAAATACCTGATGCGTGTCTTCAAGAAGCAGTGCGGCACCAGCGTCTGGGAATACCTTACCCGGTTGCGCGTCTCGCACGCCCAGCGCCTGCTCGTCACCACCGACATGAAAGTGCTCGATGTCGCAATGGAGAGTGGCTTTTCGTCCGTCGCTCCGTTTTATACCGCTTTCGCCGAGCACACGCGCGGCCTGCGTCCCTTGGACTACCGCCGCCAACACCGGCCCCAACAACACCCATGAAGAAATCCGAACTCCGCCTCGGCGTCATCGGCGCAGGCGGCCGCGGCGAACTGCTCGCCCGGCTGGCGCACCAACCCGCCAAAGGCTCGCGCGTCGTCGCCTGTTGCGATCACAACCCCAAGACCATTGCCCGCCGGCGCGAAGACTTTGGCGCCGACATCTACACCACCGCGGATTTCCGCGAACTGGCGCGGCAGGACCTCGACGCCGTGGTCATTGCCACGCCGGATTTTCTGCACGAGGAGCAGGCCGTGGCGGTGTTGGAACAGGGCCATGCCCTCTACCTGGAAAAGCCCATGGCGCTCACGGTCGCGGGCTGCGATCGCATCCTGGCCACCGCCAAAAAGCACCGGGCGCGACTCTACGTCGGCCACAACATGCGCCATATGGCCTTTGTCCGGAAGATGAAGGCCTTGATCGACGACGGCGCCATCGGCGAGGTGAAGGCCTGCTGGTGCCGCCACTTCGTCGGACACGGCGGCGACTTCTATTTCCGCGACTGGCATGCCGAGCGCCGCTTCACCCACAGCCTCCTGCTGCAAAAGGCCGCGCATGACGTCGACATCATCCACTGGCTCTGCGGCGGCTACAGCCGCACCGTCAGCGCGCTCGGCGGTCTGACGCTTTACGACCAGCTCCCCGGCCGCAAGCCGGCCACCGCGCGACCGCGCAAGGTCACGCCGGAGGAAATGGATTTCACCCTCTTCCCGCCCACCAAAATGCGCGGGCTCAATCACCGCATCGACGTCGAGGACCTCAGCTCAATGCAGATGAAGCTGAGCAACGGGGTCTTCGCGACCTATGCGCAGTGCCACTACACCCCGGACTACTGGCGCAATTACACGGTCATCGGCACCGAGGGCCGGATGGAGAACTTGGGCAACGGCGAACCCGGCACGGTCGTGCGCCTCTGGAACCGCCGCGCCAACTACAACGCCAAGGGCGACGCCAATCACCGAATCCCGGTGGCCAAGGGTTCGCACGGCGGCGCGGACCCGCTGATCATGGATGAATTCCTGCGCTACGCGCGCGACGGCGGCCGCACCGACACCTCCCCGGTCGCGGCGCGCGAAAGCATCGCCGCCGGTTGCGCCGCCACCACTTCGCTTCGTTCCGGCGGCGCCGTGCAACGCGTCGCACCGGTCAAGCCGGCCCTCGCGCGGTGGTTTGACCAAGGCGGCACCTGAGACCGCACGCGCTGTTGCCTGCGACCGCCCCAACCGCCACAGTGCGCCCATGAACGCGGCGGAAGACAACCTGGCCGGCACGACCCGCAAGCCCAGTCTGCCCGTCAGCGAGGGCCTGCGCGGCTACCTCAAGCGCTACAAGCGCGAACGCACCCTGCCCGTGACCTACGAGCGCCTGCGTGACTTCCAGGAAGTCGTGCCACTGACCGACCGCGAGGGTCAGCCGACGCTGTGGGATACCGTCATCTACCGTTATGACGAGATGGGCGAGCTCTATGAAGGTCTGAAACGCATCTACGCCCTGCTCAAGGTCGACGGCGACTTCAGCGTCGTGCAGCACCTTTACGTCGATCGCGTCGACTACTGCAGTTTCGGTAATTCCACGCCCTTCCGCGTGCGCGTGGTCAACGCCTACAACGACAACCAGGACTACTTCTACGTAAAACAGGCCGACGCCTCGCGCATCTACGGCCTGGAGCTGGAGCACCTGCTCTCGCCCAACCGCCTGAACTACCTGACCCACGGACACACCCTGGTCGAGGAGCACATCGCCGGCATTCCGGGCGACGTTTTCATCAAAAAGTGGATGCAGTATCCCGAACTCCGGCCCGTGCGCGTCGCCAAGGAGCTGGTGAAGTTCAACGAGCGCTGCTTCGTGCGCCTGTTGGGTGACATGCGCGCCTACAACTTCGTTTTTGTGATCACACCGGACTTCGAGGCGGCGCAGGTGCGCATCCGCGCCATGGATTTCGACCAACAGTCCTACAACGGCCGGAAGAATTTTTATCTCCCGCAGTTCTTCAAGGAGAACGCGCCGCTCGTGCACTACTGCAACAAGCACCTGCACGCGCAGACCGCACTGCAATACCAGCGCGAGGAGCAGACGCTCATCGTGCAGCGCGCCGAGCTGGCGCGCGCGCGCCTCGGCTCGCTGCTCGTGGAGATGTCGGCGGATCAACTCGCACCGATCGCGAAGGTGCACACGCTGCGCGCGTCGCTCGCCGAGCACTTTCAACGCGACGAATACCTAAGCTGCGAATCGATGGGCGCGCTCGTGCGCCAGAACCTCGTGACGTTGCGCGATGTGATCGCACAACACAATCCGGGCTCGTTGAACTTTGAAAACCGCGCGTGATGCCCGCGCATCACGTTCATCGTTAACAAAAAATTCTCGCGCATTTGTGTTGCGCGAAACGCTCAGATCGTTGAGTTACCCGAATGTAACTTGCGCACGACGCCCCTTAGTCGTGGTGAGTCACATCAACTAAAGCCCTAAATCGGAGCAACCGCATGGCAAAAAAAGCAGCCAAAAAGAAAACGGCAAAGAAACCTGCAGCTAAGAAGAAGGCCCCGGCCAAAAAGAAGGCCGCTGCCAAGAAGAAGAAGTAAGTTTCTTCCGTCGTTTACACACATGAGCCGCTCCGTTTTCGGAGCGGCTCTTTTTTTTGCACCACTCAGGCGATGCGGCCTTCGTCGAACTCGATGAGGTCGACGACACTCACGATCTCACCGACGCGATCCGCGCAACCCATGTTGGTCAGCGCCTCGCGCAGGAACTCGCGGCCGCTTTCCGTCATCCCTTTCTGCACGTAGCTGCGGTTCCAGGCCGCGACCCGCAGGTCGGCGGGAAACAGTTCACGGAGCGCGGCATCGATTGCCGCGTCATCGGCCGCCGCCTGCACGATCGCCTCCACCGCCGCGGGATCGACGCCCAGGTGCAGGCAGAGAAACCGGTCCATGCCGCGCTTGTAGTTCTTGGCGTAGCTGGCCGGCAGCGCGCCGTGCGCCTTCACGTATTTCGCCTTGGCGATGAAGCGCGGCAGGTGCAGCAGGCCGGTGGCGGCGTGCGGCTGGTAGGCGGAAGGCAGGCAGGTCAGGATCTCGCCGGTGGATCCGGGGATGGGTTGCGACGGCATGCCGCTATCTCGGCGCGGCCGGGCCGGCCGGACAACCCAATTTCAACCGCCGGGTCCGGATACAATTAACGGGCCGCTTTCGCGCCCCGTTAACGCCCTTGGGGGTTTTGGCGTCGATCGGAGTTAGACCGGCACCGGCACCTTCGACGAGTCGAAGGAGAAGACTTGCTTGGGGGTTTCCGGCGTCGGCAGGTGCGGCACGACCTTCCAGAATTTGCCGACGGTCGCAGTCCAGTCCTCCAGCAGCCGCTGCGCGTGCGGGCTGCCGGTGGCCTTGGCGTGCGCGGCGACCAAGCGGCGCAGGCTCTCGATCTCGTCGCCGGAATCCAGGCGCTCAAGGTCGATCATCTGCGGGTTGTGACGCTCCGGGAGCGTGCCGCGCTCATCGTAGACAAACGCGAGGCCGCCGCTCATGCCGGCGCCGAAGTTCTTGCCGGTGCGGCCAAGGACAACCACGACGCCGCCCGTCATGTATTCGCAACCGTGATCACCCACGCCCTCGACCACGGCGGTGGCGCCGGAATTGCGGACCGCGAAACGCTCGCCCGCCCAGCCCGCCGCAAAGACCACGCCGCCGGTGGCGCCGTAGAGGCAGGTGTTGCCGAGGATGCAGTTGGTGTGCCACTCGAACTGGTCGGCGGGCCGCGGGCGGACGAAGACTTCGCCGCCGCTCATGCCCTTGCCGACGTAGTCGTTGGCCTCGCCGTTGAGCGTGAGCCGGATGCCGTTCACGAGGAACGCGCCCAAGCTCTGGCCGGCGCTGCCGGTCAGGGTGAGGTCGATGGTGCCGGCGGGCAGACCCTGGTTGCCGCGCTGATACGCGATCTGGCCGGAAAGGTGTGTGCCGATGTCGCGGTTGACGTTGGTGATCTTGTAACGGGCGACGAGCCGGGCGCTCTTGCCGAGGATGACGTCGCGCGCCTCCTGCAGGATGGCCTCGTCGAGCGAACCCTCGTTGCCGAAGCGCTCGTTGCGTTCGCGGGTGTGGTAGCGCTCGAGCTCGTTGGTCGGGTCGGGATCGTGCAGCAACGCCGCGAGGTCGATGGACTGAGTCTTCGGGTTCTCCGGGTCCTCGATCTGCTGAAGCAGCTCGGTGCGGCCGATGATGTCGTTGAGTGAACGCGCGCCGAGCTTGGCGAGGTAGTGGCGGACGTCGTCCGCCACGGCGTTGAAGTAGTTGATGACGTTCTCCGCCTTGCCGCGGAACTTGGCGCGGAGGTCGTCGCGCTGCGTGGCGACGCCGACCGGGCAGGTGTTGAGGTGGCAGACGCGAAACATCGCGCAGCCGGCGGCAATAAGTGCAGCGGTGCCAAAGTTGAATTCCTCGGCGCCGAGCAGGGCGGCGATGACGATGTCGCGGCCGGTCTTCATGCCGCCGTCGGTGCGGACGATAATGCGGTTGCGCAGTCCGTTCATCATGAGGACCTGATGGGCCTCGGCCACGCCGATCTCCCACGCGGAGCCCGCGTTCTTGATCGAGGCGATCGGCGAAGCGCCGGTGCCGCCGTCATGACCGGAGATCAGGACGACGTCGGCGTAGGCCTTGGCCACGCCGGCGGCGACGGTGCCGACGCCGGAGCAGGACACGAGCTTGACGCAGACTTTCGCGCGCGGGTTGACCTCCTTGAGGTCGAAGATGAGCTGCGCGAGATCCTCGATGGAATAGATGTCGTGGTGCGGCGGGGGCGAGATGAGGGTGACGCCCGGCACGCTGAAGCGCAGGCGCGCGATGAGCGGCGAAACCTTGTGACCGGGCAGCTGGCCGCCCTCGCCGGGCTTCGCGCCCTGCGCCATCTTGATCTCGATCTCCTTGGCGTTGGCCAGGTATTCGGCGGTGACGCCAAAGCGGCCGGAGGCGACCTGCTTGATCGCGCTGTTGGCGGAGTCGCCGTTTTCGCGCACGGAGAAGCGCGCGGGATCCTCGCCACCCTCGCCGGAGTTGGACTTGCCACCGATGCGGTTCATCGCGATCGCCAGCGTCTCGTGGGCCTCGGGCGAAAGCGCGCCGAGCGACATGCCGGCGGTGGTGAAACGCTTGCGGATGTCCTCGATCGACTCGACGAAGTCGACGGAGATTGGCGGGCGCTTGTCGAAGCGGATCTTGAGGAGGTCCTTCAGCGCGAGCGGTTGATGTTCGTCGGTGACGGACTTCCAGCCGTTGTAATTTTCGCTGGAGGCGTCACGCGCGAACCGGTTCATCGCGGAGACGACCTTCGGGTTCCAGCCGTGGTATTCGCCCTCGCCGCGCTTGTTGACGCGGAGGTAGCCCTCGTTGTGCAGCGTGGCGGCGGTGGCCGCGCCCTCAGGGGCGGTGCCCTCGGCGGCGGGCGCGGGGGCGGTGAAAGCGTTGTCGTGGCGGCGC
>JAPOIC010000316.1 GCA_029979145.1 Opitutaceae bacterium | reverse complement strand
GGCTGGATGGTCAGAATCACCTTGCTGCCCTTGTCGCCGCGAATCAGGTCCACAATCTTGCGCAGCTTCATGCCGATAATCTCGACCGGTTCGCCGTCTTCCTGTGCGACCGAGACGATCTTGTCGTTGGGTTTCAGCTCGTCGCTTAGCGCGGCCGGACCGCCGGGAACTAGTTCGCGGACCACGCAGTAATCGTCCTCGAGGCCGAGGACGGCACCGATGCCGACGAGCTCGAGTTTCAATTGAATGCCAAAGTCCTCGTAGGTGTCGCCGGAGAAATAGGTGGTATGC
Organism: Opitutaceae bacterium; assembly: GCA_029979145.1. Classification (GTDB taxonomy): domain Bacteria; phylum Verrucomicrobiota; class Verrucomicrobiia; order Opitutales; family Opitutaceae; genus Cephaloticoccus. Next base: position 1,426 of record JAPOIC010000316.1, on the reverse strand, counting down.
GGGTCGTAGAGCCGGCCGATGGTTGCGAGAAACATTTCCGCGACGTCGGAGGCCTCGAGATCGGCGATATTTTTGAGGAGGCGCTCGTAGCGCTTGTGTACGGCCTCCTTGGCCTCGTCGGGGGTCTTTTTGTTCAGGATCTCGGCGATGAGCTCGAATTTGAGGCGGTTGAGCCAGAGATGATCGGCCTCGGCCGCGGTGGCGGGCCACTCGACCTTGCTCCGGTCAAGGCGGTAGAGCTCGTTGGTGTCGAGTCCTGCCGCGGCCTCGTCGAGGTTTTCGAAGATCCAGTTGATGCGTTGCTGAGTCCGGTCCTCGTAGGCGTAGAAGATCTCGTAGGCTGCGTCGATGTCGCCGAGGTGAAGGATGTTCCAGTAAAGGTTGGAGGCGAATTTCTGCTCAAATTGCTCCCGGTCCGACTTGAGGAACATCATGCGCTGGCCGTCGAGGACGCTCATGTAGTCCTTCACGACCTCGACGTAGTTAGTGCTGCGCACCGCATCGCGGTTGTAGTGGGCCTGGGACAGCAGTTGCACCATGATGCGGGCCTCGGTGGCCTGCGACGGGGAAGTGACAAATTTGCGGTCGGAGGCGAAGGCGGGCTGCATCCAAGCCCCGGCCAGCATCAGCCAGGCGAGCAGTGGGTGCGTCAGGAAGCGGCGAAGGAACATGACGAGGATGTGACGGGAGCGGACGGAAAAGGTTTCCTGGGCGACCGGAATTGACGGGTGCTCAGCGGCGGCTGAGGAGATCCTTGGCACTGTCGAGCACGCGTCTTTCCTTGTCCGTCAGCGAGCCGAAGCCCTGGCTGTTGATCTTGTCGAGGATGCGGTCGACCTCGGCTCGCAGGTCGTTGCGGTCGCCGAGATTCACCTGAAACTTCGGGGAAGAGGTGCCGGCGGCGGCGCGCTTGCGCGCCCATTGCGGCAATTCGAAACTCGTGGCGCGGCGCAGACTCCAGTTGCCCTCGTGCACGTAGCGGAAATACACCCAGCCGGCCAGCATGCCGCCGAGGTGGGCGGAGTGCGCGAACCCAAAGGGAGAGGCGGCGCCCATGACCTCGTAAAAGAGGAATCCGCACAGGTCCAATCCCAGCACGGCGTAGGCCAGATACTTGGGTTTTACCGTGACCGGCAGCACGAAGAACAGGAGCAAGGTGACCTGCCGGTTGGGGTAAAAGCACGCGAAGACGATGAGCAGGCCGAATACCGCGGCCGAAGCGCCCAGCACCACGCCGCCGGAGCTCCAGTGCGTGGCCAGCCAGGCGAGGCCACCGGTGGCGGCGGCGGCCCCGTATAACCGCAGGAAGCGCTTCTCGCCCATGACGGGGAGCAACTCCCGGCCAAGGAAGTAGAGGCCGAGCAGGTTGGCGATGATATGGAGGAGGTTGTCCGGATCGTGGAGGAAGGCGTAGGTGACGAGGGTC
>JAPOIC010000175.1 GCA_029979145.1 Opitutaceae bacterium | reverse complement strand
CCCAGCGACTCCAATTCCTTTTGGACACGGGTCTTGGTTACCTGACGCTGGATCGGGACTATGCGACGTTATCCGGTGGCGAGGCCCAACGGGTGCGGCTCGCGACGCAACTGGGCATGGGGCTCATGGGCGTGATCTACGTGCTCGATGAGCCCAGCGTGGGATTGCACCCCTGTGATAACGAGCGGTTGCTCCGCCAATTGCAGGAGCTGCGGGACCGCGGCAACACCGTGCTCGTGGTTGAGCACGACGAGGACACGATGCGGTTGGCCGACGAACTCATCGAAATGGGACCGGGCGCCGGCACAGAAGGCGGCGAGGTGCTGTTTCAAGGAACGCCTGCGGCATGCCTGAAACTGCCGGCGAAGGTCTCCCAGACGGGGGCTTACCTTTCGCGCCGCCTCACCGTGGAGAACGAAGCCGGCAACAAGCTGCCGACGGGCGCTTGGCTGACGGTGCGGGAAGCGCGAGAGCACAACCTCAAGGGCATCGACGTAAAGTTCCCCGTCGGCCTGTTGACCTGCGTCACCGGCCCGAGCGGCTCCGGCAAAAGCACGCTGGTGAACGACATTCTGGCCACCGCGGCCGCGCGAAAGCTGAACGGTGCGAAGGCGCTGCCGGGGGCACATCGATCGATCGAGAATCTGGATTTCTTCGAAAAGCTGGTGCTGGTTGACCAGAGCCCGATCGGACGGAGTCCGCGGTCAAATCCCGCGACCTTCGTGGGCCTGCTGGATCTTTTGCGGGCGCTGTTTGCGCAAGTTCCGTTGGCCAAGGTGCGCGGCTACAAAGCGAGCCGGTTTTCCTTTAACGTGCGCGGCGGACGGTGCGAGCGCTGCCAGGGCGACGGCGTGATTAAATTGGACATGCAGTTCATGGCCGACGCTTATGCGCCTTGCCCCAGTTGCGGCGGCAAACGGTTTAACCGCGAAACACTTGAGGTGATGTTTCACGGGCATTCCATCTCCGATGTTCTCGACATGACGGTGCGGGAAGCGATCACGCTCTTCCGCAACCTTCCCCGGGTAATCGACAAACTCGAAACCCTCGACGCAGTGGGCCTCGGATACCTGAAGCTGGGGCAACCCGCGCCGACCCTGTCGGGTGGCGAGGCCCAGCGCTTGAAGTTGTCGTTGGAGTTGAGCAAGCGGCAGCAGGGCGAGACGCTCTATATCCTTGATGAGCCCACGACCGGCCTGCACTGGGTGGATATCCAGCGCTTGATGAACCTGCTCTTCAAGCTGAGAGACGCCGGCAACACCGTGATCGTCATCGAGCACAATCTCGATGTGTTGAATCTGGCAGACTGGCTGATCGACCTTGGGCCGAGCGGAGGAAGGGCGGGTGGGGAATTGGTTTATTCCGGGACTTGTGAAGGAATTGAGGCCGAGCCGCGTTCGCTGACCGGGCAGGCTTTGGCCCGCTGGCGGGGTGGGGTTCCTGGGAAATAAGTTTTCTGCAACTGCGGGTCGGATGGCTGTGTTCTGGGGGCACAACCTCCCATCCCCATGAGCAAAATCATCCTCCGCAGTCTTCTCGCCGCCGCCGTCATCACGACCGCCGCTTCCCTCCATGCCAAAGATGCCGGTGCCGTCGATTTCGGCACGCTCGTCCCCGCCAAAGGACATGAATACGTCGAGGTCAACCTCAAGCCCGGTATCCTCAAGTTCGCCGCGACCATCGTGGCGATGGATGAGCCTGAGGCCGCCGAACTACTCCGCAACATCCGCGGTGTCCGGGTTCACGTGGCGGGGCTCGATGACTCGAATCGTCAGGCCAATCTCGCCCACCTTAATCGCATCCGCGCCGATCTCGCCGGCTCCGGCTGGGAGCAGGTCGTGACCGTTCGCTCCGCCAAAGAGGAAGGTGACGATGATGTCGCCATTTTTGTAAAGACGAGTTCGGACGATGCCATCGACGGTCTTGTCGTCACGGTGCTTAGCCATGACGGTGAAGCGGTTCTCGTGAATGTGGTCGGCAACATCAGGGCCGAACAGATCGCCGCATTGGCGGAGAAGCTCAATATTCGTCCGCTGCGCGAATTGAAACTGAACGCGGCCACGACAGCCGAAGCGGCTTAAGTCTTCAATCACCATCCAGCCATGGCCACCCCTCCTGTTCCCTCCCGGCGGCGACGCCTCTGGCCTTGGATTGTCGCCGCCGTGGTCGCTCCTTGGCTCTGCCTCGGAGCGGCGGTTTGGTCCTACGTCACGCCGATGCGCGATCTGGTCGTGGTGCGTGATCACGTGTTGTTGCCTGCGACCGGCACCTGGCAGACCCGGGTGCAATTGGACATCGGGGGCGGCACCTTGGGGATGGCACGCCTGGCGGCACGGTTCGTTCAAAACGACGAAATGGACAAGGTCCGTGCCGCGCTTGCGTCCGTGCGCCGGGTCAGTGTCGGCGTTTACGAGCGGGTCAAGGACTCGGCGACCGGGGATGTCACCACCCTGTTGGGTCATGCGGAGGCGGCCCTGCTCAAGCGCGGTTGGTCCCGAATGGTCAAGGTCGTGGACGACGAAAGCACGGTGTTGGTTTTCCACACGGAAAACGGGTCAACCGTGAGCGACTTTTGCGGGGCCGTCGTGCAGGACCGGGAGTGCGTCCTCGTCTATGCCCGAGTTTCGGCGGACGAACTTTCGCAATTGGTCGCGCTGGCGCGTGATCAACTGCCTTTCAAAACGCACGGCTGAGCGGCGCAGGGATTGTCGGCACCGGTGATTTGTGCGTCGCTGGCGGCATGCCCGTGGGCCTGCCGACCATCGTTCACCTCGACGCCGACGCGTTCTTTGTGTCGTGCTAGCTGGCGTTGCGGCCGGACCTGCGGGGCACGAAGTGCGCGGTGGGCGGTCGGGAGCGCGGTATCATCTCATCCGCCAGCTACGAAGCGAGAGCCTGCGGGGTTTATACACCGATACCCACGCAGAGAGCCATGCGGGTGTGTCCGGACTTGGTGCTGCTGCCACACACCTCCGGGCTCAATGGCCGGGTATCGCGCCAAATGTTCGATCTTTGCGAGTCCGTCACGCCGTTGGTGCAGCGAAACTCCGTGGATGAAGGCTACCTTGATTTGGGTCCGTGCGGACTGAGGAGCACCGCTGCGATCGAGGAGTGCATGCGGGGATTGCAGGAGCGGATTTGGAGCGAATTGCAGATCCCGGTTTCGATCGGTATTGCCAGCAATCGTTTGGTGTCCCAGATCGCATCCAAGCTGCGTAAGCCCCGGGGATTCGTCACGGTTGAACCGGGCACCGAGGCGGCGTTCCTCGGGCCGTTGAGCATCGGGAAACTGCCCGGTGTGGGAGCCAAGACTGAAGCCGAACTCAACACCAAGGGACTGCGGCTGGTCCGCGACATCCTTGCGTTGGACGAACGTAAGCTGGAGGCGATATTCGGCAGAGGTTGGCCGGAAATGGTTGCGAAGGCACACGGGAAGGACGACCGCGAGGTCGAAGTTGATCCGGATAAAGCGAAGAGTTATTCCCAGCAGGAGACCTTTTTTTCCGATGTGGGCGACCCAGGGGAAGTCGAGCGGGTGATCAAGCGAATGATCGATGCCTTGCTTGTGAAAGTGCGGGCTTACGGCAAACGGGTGCGCACGATGACCATCAAGGTGCGGTATCCCGATTTTGCGCAGGAGTCGCACGGGCGTTCCCTGCCGGAGGCGGCTGAAGTGGAGGCACCGTTTTATCCCTTGGTTCGACCGTTGCTCCGAGCCGCATGGCGGCAATCGCGGCCGCTGCGGCTGGTCAGCGTGCGATTTTCAAACGTGGAGGATAAGCCGGCCCAGCTGGGGCTGTTTGCCGACGGGGACGACAAGAGACGGCGTCTGGCCGAGGCAATGGATCGACTGAACCTAGGCGGCAAAGCCGGCGTGGTGCGGCACGGCCATCAACTGAAGCGGCGTGGTTCCGAGGCAAAATAAGGTATGCCCCGCTGCCGGTGCGCGCCCGGCTTTGACAGTGCGGCCGCCACGCTGACAATCGCGGGATGGGAACTGAATCTGAGATTTCCTCCCGACTGGACGCGGGCCGCGCCGCGGTGCTCGCTCAAACCGAGCGCCTGCACCGGGATTTTGGGCGCGCCCGGAGTGATTGGAAAGCCGACGGCACTCGCGTGACCCCGGTCGACATTGCAATTTCGGAGGGAATTTTCGCGACGCTGCAGCCGGCGTTTCCCGAGGATCAGTTCTTCAGCGAAGAACTTGCACACGAGGGGCCGCCCATTCCGGTCACGGCAAAGTATAGTTGGATGCTGGATCCCATCGATGGCACGAACAACTACGCCTTGGGAATTCCGCATTGTGCAATCGGATTGGCCCTGATGCGCGACGGCGATCCGATCTACGGTTTTGTCTACGATCTCGCGCGCCGACATTTGCTTCACGGGGGTCCGGGATACGGGATTATGGATGGGACGCGAATGGCGGGGCTCAAGGCCGACAAGTTACATCAGCAAAGTGTGGTCGGTTTTCACAGTCCCTACGACAAGCGCTACGCGCCGCATGCGGCAGTGTTGGCGGACAAGTTCAAAATCCGGGGGCTTGGGAGCAGCACCATCCATCTGGCCTATGTTGGCGCCGGGTTGTTTGACGGTGTCGTCGACCACAACGTCAAAGCGTGGGATATAGCCGCTGCGGTGCCGCTGGTGCAGGCCGCGGGTGGGGTGGTGGACTACGTCACGCCGGCGCCGTTTCCTCTGCGGGAGTTCAATCTCAGGATGGGCCGGATATTCTACGTGGCCGGCTCGAAGTCTGGCGCCGCCGAGCTGCGTCAACTCCTCGGCGGCTGAGTCAGCCTTGGTACTCTTGCCCGGGACCCGGAT
>JAPOIC010000272.1 GCA_029979145.1 Opitutaceae bacterium | reverse complement strand
GTTGAAGGTGCGCGACGGGTCGGTGATGTCGAAATTGTAGAGGTATTCGTTGAAGTAGTTGGTGTAGGACTCGCGGCCCTCGTAGCGCACGGTCGCGCCGGCGATCAGCGACTGCGGGCGGCCCAGCCATTCGAAATTCGTGTGCAGCTCGGTGCGGCTCTCCACCGTGTCCTGCGTCACATACTCGATATACTCGGACTCGTTGTAGCGGCGCCGGTTGATGCGCTCGACCAAGGTGCGGTTGATCAATTTCATCCGCGGCGCGAGTTCGATCGTGGAGACCAGCTGCGCGTGCGCGGCGTTGGCGTTGGAGAAGTCGCCGGTCGAAAACAGCGAGGCTTCCCACGGCAGCGTCACCGTGCCGGTCACATTGATCGGGCCCGGGCCGCTCGGCAGGTCGGCCGACACGCCGGTGTAGTAGGTGGCGTGGTCGATCAACTTCTGGTTCACGCGGTTGATTCCGAGAATCTCCGGCCAGTTCTGCCACTGCCACTGGGCGTTGAACTCGAAGGTGCGCCGGTCGTCCAGTTTCCACGCGAAGGCGACAAACAGGTCCTGCCGGTCATCCTCGACGCCGTTGGCCTTGTAGAAGGTGTCGCCACCCTTGCCTTCATAGCTCAGGCGCCACGCGAAGCGATCGGAGACCGGGGCAGTCGTGTCGATGGCGACGGATGCGTTGAGGTAAGACGTATGCTCCGGCACCCACGTGCCCAATCGGGCCGTGACGGTGGTTTCCGGTCCGGAGAATTTCGGACGCTTGGTCACGTAGTTGACGTAGCCGCCGCTGAAAAAGCCGGCGCCAAACACCGCCGAGCCCGGGCCGCGCACGATGTCGATGGCCTCGATGCCGTTCCAGCTCGGGAGAAAACCGTAGGAATTGTAGCTGCGCCGCTGGCCATTGAGGTAGGTCTCGGCGGTGTCGCCGCGGAGATTCGGCGTGGTCGCGAGTCCGTAGCTGCCGGTGGAATACGCGCCGGGGCTGTAGACGACAAATTCCTTCACGCCGTGGATGCCGCGCTCGTTGAGCAGAGCCTCGGTGATCGAGGTGACCGCGCGCGGAGTATCGAGAATACTGCGTCAGTCACCCATGACGGCGCTGAGCTCGCGCGTGAGCGGATTGACGGAGCTCTCCACCGGCACGCCCTCGACGACGAAGCGCTCCAAGCGGACCAGGTCGTCCGCCGCCGTCTCGGCTTGGTCCTGGGCGTGCGCGCCCCAGGCGGCACACAGGAGAATGGTGAGGGAGGTGATTTTCTTGGGCAGGTGCATGTTGGCAGTGCCTGGACCCAAAGCGGACTCCCGATGAAGGCGGCGTCGCGGCGCCCCACGGCGCTCTTCGCGGCGCCTGCTGTTTCCTTCGTCGGCATGATCCGTTTCAGGTTCGAAGGGTCGAGCGGCCGGACGCGCCGCAATCTCAGCCCTCCGCGGAGGACACCCCTACAGGCGTCGGAAAGGAAAACGCCCCCACCGCCAGCACGCAATGCAATCCTGCTTTATGACCGAATTCGCCCCGCCTCTCGCCGGTTATCTGCTCGCCAAGTTATGTATGGACATCCCGTCAACCGCGTGACGACATGCGAATTTTATCATGCTGCAGCGTCCGGTCATGCCCTCGCTTTTAAGCCTCGTCCTGGCAGCCGCCCTGGCGGCGCAGGACGCATCGGATGTGGCGACCGTGTTAGAGGAGTTCATCATTACCGAAAGCGTGCGACACAATACAGGGGACGTGCTGCCTACCTCACGCCCCGTGAGCTCCGTTTATGGACTCGATCAATCGGTGTTGGAACTGCCGCGGGCGGTGACCGTGCTCACACCGGATTTGATGCAGCGATTCGACCTGCAGAATTTGGGAGATTTGGGGCGGATCGGCGCGGGCACTCAGGTCTCCAACTATTACGGGATTCCCGGCACGCCCCATCTTCGCGGCGTGAAGGCAACCACATTTTTCAACGGCATGGCACGTGCTTATCAGCGCAATGAAATGCCGGTCTCATTCGGGTCGCTGGAGGCGCTCGATTTGGTAAAGGGTCCGGCCCCCGCGCATTTCGGTCCAGCCCCGGAAGGCGGCTACGCCAATTTCATTCCCAAGTCTCCTTATTTTGACCGGGCCCGTGGGTCCATCGAAATGACCCTGGGCGAAAGCGATCTCCGACGCGTGCAATTAGACTACGGCAGCCCCGTTTTGCTCGGCGGCAGGCCGGCGGCCTATCGGATTTCACTCACCGGTCAGGATGCCAATTCCTACTGGCGCAATGTCCGCAATGACTACCTTTCGATTTACGCTGCCCTCAGAATCAGACTGCATGACGGTCTCAGCCTTTTCACCGGGGCGGAATACTATGATTTCAGTAGTAACGAGAACGCCGGCTGGAACCGGGTAACGCAGGATCTTATCGACAACGGCAACTACCTGATCGGCGAACCGCAGTTAATCGTCAGCCCTGCTTGGGGCAATCAGGCGGATCGCAGCCTTGTTACATACCCCGGGGCTTATGTTGGACAGCCCGCTAACTTTCGAGCTCTAATTCTGCCGGCCAACGTGGCCGAAGCGCGGATAGAACCTGCCTTGCTTAGACTGATGGAAGACCGCCGCAACACCGACGGAGGCTACC
>JAPOIC010000213.1 GCA_029979145.1 Opitutaceae bacterium | reverse complement strand
TGATCGACCTCTCGGGCATCGCCAAACCGAAGATCGACAAGTATTCGACCGGCGGCGTGGGCGACAAGACCTCGCTCGTGCTCGTGCCGCTCGCGATGGCGGCCGGTGTGGTGGTGCCGATGATGTGCGGCGTCGAGCACGACTACATCATCAGCCCGCTCGACAAGCTCGGCGCGTTCCCCGGGTTTGACGGCAATCTTTCCATCGACGCGTTCACCAAGCAGCTTGGCCGCATCGGCGGTGCGATCGTCCGCCAGGACGACAAGCTCGCTCCGGCCGATGCGCAGTTCCACTCGCTCCGCAAGGAGACCGGCACGATCCCAAGCCTCCCGCTCATAACCGGCAGCGTGCTCTCCAAGAAACTGGCCGAGGGCGCCGAGGGTCTCGTCATCGACGTGAAGTGGGGCAACGGCTCCTTCATCAAGGATCTCGAGCAAGCCAAGCAACTGGCCCGCTCCATGACCCGTGTCGGCCGCTCGATGAAGCGCCGCTGCGTCGCGCTCGTGACCGATATGAACCAGCCGCTCGGCGACACCGTCGGCACGGCGCTGGAGGTCAAGGAAGCGATCCAATTGCTCAAGGGCGAAGGCCCGGAGGACCTGCAGGAGCTCGTGCTCAAGCTCGGCATGGAAATCGTGCGCCTCGCCGGCGTCGCGGGTTCTACGCTCTCGGCCAAGCAGACCGTGCAGCGTCACCTCAACGACGGTTCCGCGCTCCAGAAGTTCAAGGATCTCGTCAAGGCCCAGGGCGGTGACACGACCTTCGTCGATCACCCGGACAAATTCCCCGCCGCGAAACACGTGCGCAAGCTGCCCGCCCCGAAGCGCGGCTACGTGCACACGATCAACGCCGCCTACATCGCGCAGGGCGTCTCGATCCTCAACGGCAGTGGCGACAAGAAGGGCAAGATCGACCACGCCGCCGGTGTCTCCGAGATCAAGAAGGTCGGCACGCAGGTGAAGCAGGGCGAGCCGCTCATGATGATCCACTACAACGACGAGGCGAAGCTCGAGCAGGCGCTCGAGTGCTTCAAGTCGGCCTACCGGCTTGCACCGAAGCGCCCGACCCCGCCCCCGCTCGTCGTCGAGCGCGTGGCCTGATCGCCGCGATTGCGTTACCTTTCGAAGCCCCGGCCTCAAGCCGGGGCTTTTTTGTGGCCTCAAACCGACGGCTGGCTGGTTTGAAAGGTGGGGCGCGCAGTCCCTTGCGCGCCGGATCGTGGTAGGGCGGCCTGTCCCAGGCCCCCGCGTTCGCATAACAGCACGTGATGCGGTTTCGCGCGCAAGGGACTGCGCGCCCCACTTGCAGCAGCGAAGCAATAGTCAGCTGTCTGTGGGCGTGGTGACCAGCCGCACGGCGACCTTGAGTTTCCCCGATTTGCCGCGCTGGCGAATCGTCAGGCGCGGTTGGGTTTCGGCGTGGTTCACGCCGAAGCGCACCATCTCGCGGCGCTGCAGGTCGATGGCGCGGCGCGCGGGGTTCAGCAGCGGCAAGTGTTCGATGACAGCTTCTGTGCCGGTGGGAATGGTGAGTTCGGCGCGGCCGCGTCGGCCGGTGATGATGACTTTTTCGCCCTCGCGGTGCATGGGCAGCGGGGTTGTCCAGTGAAAGACCACGCCTTCGCCGCGGGTGACCGCCCAATCGTCGGTGATCGTGAGTTGCCCCGGCGTCGGTGAGTCCCAGGTGCGGTGCCATTTTTCAAACCAACCCTCCCAGCCGGCGGTGGCATCCATTTCGGCATGGAAGGCAGTGGCGTCGCCCTTTGCCTGCGCGCGGATGTCGGCGTTGATGGGGTTGGCGGGCTCCGGGCGTTCGTCGCGCGACCACGGGGTGAGCATGTTGTGGCGCTGCGCGTGCTTCAGTTCCTCGACGAGCGGGTTGCTGTAGTCCACGACGCCGAAGTCCATCGCGAAACTGTCGCCGGCGAACTCGAGGATGAAGTTGCCCTTGTCCTCGTGCGTGTGGCCCGCGCCGGCCTTGTTGCCCATCAGGAAGAGCTTTACCGTTTCGGCCCCGACTTTGCGCACGGAGCAGGTCATGCCGGTGGCGGGCATGTCGACGAAGGGGCGAAGGGCTGGGCCTGACGCTGGAATCGAGCGCGAGAGAGCCATGGAGAGAAGCGATGGCGCAGCGCCGGCGCGGTTGAGCTGCTTGTGATAGACATTCACCCAGTGGCTTTCCGGCATGAACGCCGCGAGGTGGGCCAGCGCTTCGGGGAAGGCGAACATCGCGTCGCAGATCGGCAGCACGTCGAGGTCGTCGGCAGTGGAGTAGAGTATTTCGGCCATCAGCGCGGTGCGCTTCATCGACTCCGGCATGAGCTCGGCGACGTCGCGGCCGCGGGCGCGAGCGTAGAGGTGCAGCGCGAGAAAGGCCTGGCGCGCGACCCAGGTGAAGTAGGTCGGTCCCTCCACATAGCCGCCGTCGGGCTGGAGGCAGAGATTGAGGTTTTCCACGAGGTCCTTGACGGCGAGTTCGGTGTAGGGCGCCACGCGCGACGGCGGGACCGGGTAGCCTTCGCCGCGCACCGGCATGGTTTTCTCCAGCAGCAGGTAGCCGAGGATGCGGCCGGGGGCAAACCAAGCGAGTTGGTTGCAGTGAAACAGGTATTCCCACCACCACGTGTTGAAGTTCATCTCGCCGATGCCCTCTTCGGCGATGCGGCGCAGGATGAGCTGCCGGCCGAGCGGGGTGAACCATTCGCCGCAGAGGTCGAGGATCAACGCGCACTCGTAAACGCAGATCGACGGGACGAAGCTGCGCTGCTCCCAAGTGCTGCCGGGCATGAAGATCATGAACGAGTCGTCCCAGCGCTCGCAGTGCGCGATGCTGAGGGCAAAGCGCGCGGCGAGCCGGCACATGGCCTTTTCCTTGAACAACAGGCCGGCCTGGGCGGCGTTGGCGCCATGAATGGTGATCACCTTGCCATGGTCGCGCTCGCGGCGGAGCTGCGCGGAATTCCAGAAGTTCACGTGCTGGCTGATCAGTTTCTCGGGCTCGATCGCGCGGGCATCGTCGGCGGCCTCGCGCATCGTGTCGGCCATGGATGAACCGGCGAAGTCGCGCCGCACGCCGTCCAGTTCCTCGTCGTTGATGAGCAAGCCGTAGGTGGGCTTGAATTCTGGCTCGAAACTCTCCGGCTGGAGGTAGCCCTCCCAGCGTGAATCGTAGCCGTGCCATTGGGCGAGGTGATCGGCGAGACGGAAGGTGCTTTGCAAGGCCATCCAATAGATCCAGCCGTTGCCGGAACCACCGGGTGGAAAATGCGCCTCGATCTCCAGCCGCGTGAGGCGCTTGGCGCCTTCGAGCGGCAGCCATTCCTCGCGCTTGGTCGAACTGTAGGGCTCTCCGCGCCGGGTGCGAGGCCCGGCGTCGGTCTCGGCGTGAATCCGAAACGCGCCGCCCTCGGGAATCGACGCGTTGATGATCACGCGGTCGTAGCGCGAGCAATCGATGTCGACGTCCCGCGCGAAGCGGGCGACGAGTCCATTTGCTGCGGGCTGCGCCCATTCCCATTGCACCCAGACCCAATTTTGCCAGACCTTGAAGCCGATCACGCCATCGGAAGTGACGGACCACTTTTCGAGTTCGCTGAGTTGGGGATCGTGAAAGGCCTCAAAGACGGCCTCCGCGCTGTTGATCGGGGTAAGTCGCATGGGGGAAACCGCCAGCTGTGTGGTGGGTTGCTCGCATCGTGTCGACCCAGAACCCGCCCGAATCACGCTTTCGTGGTGAATGGCCTGTGCAGGCTCGTAATCCTGAGGCGACCTGTTTGTCTCCCCATTCGGTCATGACCGCGCCGTCTTCTTCAGCAACCAAGTCTGTTCGCAGCATCGCGCTC
>JAPOIC010000169.1 GCA_029979145.1 Opitutaceae bacterium | reverse complement strand
GATACACGGCGCCGCCGGCACACACCCGGGTGCGCGGACTTTTCAATACCACCGTGGCCCCGGCGCTCGCGGCAAATTCCTGCAAGCTGCGGTTCCCGGCAATCCGGGCAAATTCCCCGGCGTGCGGCGTCAATACCAGCGTGGCCGTCGCACCGGAAATGACCTCAGGCTGCAGGGCGTCGGCATCCACCACCACCGGCACGCGCACGGTCTTGAGCACATCGGCCGCCAGAGCCAGTGACTCGCGTTCGCGTCCGAGTCCCGGACCAACTACAAGCGCTGCGGTCCGGTCAAGTCGCTCCAAAAGCAAATGCCGTCCCTCCAGAGCCAAGCCGCCCTCAGGCGTCTCCGGCCAGCCGACCCAAATCGCCTCAGGCACCTGCGCCGAAAAAGCGGGCACCAATGACTGCGGCACAAACGCCGTGACCAAGCCCGCTCCTGCCCGCAGGGCGGCCGTAACAGCCATGAGCGCGGCCCCCGGATAGCTGCGGGATCCAGCCAACACGAAAACGTGGCCCTCCCGGCGCTTTTCCGTGCTTGGATCCCGCCACCCGCGCATGGGGGCTAGCACTTGGTCGGCGATTACAAAGTCTTCGGAAGCCTGCGCGGCATCGGCAAAGAAGCCAAGGTCCAGGTAGCGCAGCCTGCCCGCATGGGGCAGACTCAGCACTTCCCGCTTCACGACACCGGTGACGTAGGTGAAATCTGCGCGAAACGCCCCGGTCTCGCCGCCGCCACTCGGCAAGTCTATCGCCGCGCGCAACCGCACGGGCCGTCGATTGGCCGCCGCCAGCGCCTCGGACGCCGCGGCATCGAGGGGCGGACGAAACTGAAAACCGAAAACGCCGTCGAGTGACAGCGCGTAGTCATTCGCCAGACGCGCCACGGACACGGGCCTCACCCGGTCACGATGACGGTGCTGCAAATCCTGCCAGGCGCGCAGCGCCAAGGGCCGTGATGCGGCGGTGCCGTAGACCAGCAGTACGTCGGCGGCGGCGTGCGGATGAGTCTGCAGCCACTCGTTGGCCGCGAGGCAAGCGTCACCGCCGTTGTGGCCTTTGCCGACCAGCACGAGCACCCGCCCATTAGCCGGCGCGCCGCCAATCTCGCGAAAATCCTTCTCAACCGCCGCGGCCACCGCCCGGCCGGCATTCTGCATGGCGCGCCATTCCGCCGCTTCATCAGCCAGCAGGCGCTGCTCCAGCGCCTTCGTCTCGGCCCCGGTCAGCACCGGATGCGCCCACGACATACTCACGTCAATTCCCTCCCGTCGCACCCGGTGGCGGCTTGCGCTTGATGGAGTCCTGAATGGCCTTCCACGTTTCTTCGTCGCGCTGGCGAAGCCACTCACGCCGGCGGGCATCGGGCTCGGTGAAGAGCAACGGCGCATTGGTATCGACGCCATGCGTCAGCACCGGCCGCGTCAGCGCGGGAATGGACCGGAAGTAATACGTCTCCCCCACCCGCAGAACCTCGTAGAAGCGCGCATATTGAGCGGTTGCAATGTCCCACAACGCGACTTCGGTCAGGTTGTTGTCCCAGACGGCATGCTGGCTCCATTCGGCGAACACCGCCTCAAGCTCGCTCATGTCCGGCTTTGGCCCAACCGCCACCAACGGTGGTGGCGTTTCGTCTTTCACCGGCACCTCGATCAACACCGGTTCAGGGCGCGGCAGCAGCCAGACAAAGACCGCGCCGAGCAGAAAACCGAGCATGATCCACGACGGCGTCTTGGACAACTGCGAGGGTTTCGGCTCGGGTTCGTCCATGACTCAGGCACGCACAAGCGCGGCCACGGCCAGCGCGTGCGTCTCGGTGTGCGAAAGCGAAAGCATCACGCCGGTGCCGCCCAGTTCGCGCAGCAACGCCGCGGCCTTGTCGTCGAGCCGCACGAGCGGCTCGGAGCGTGCGCCGTGGTAGACGGAGACGGAAGTCCAGTCGAGGTGCGAGCCGATGCCGGTGGTGAAGGCCTTGGACACCGCTTCTTTCGCGGCCCAGCGCGCAGCGTAGTGCTTATGCGGAAACTTCAGGCTGCCGCAGTAAGCCTGCTCCTCGGCGGTGAAGGTGCGCTCGAGAAAGCGGTCGCCGTGACGCTCCAACACGCCGCGAATGCGCTCGACCTCGATGAGGTCGCAACCGAGCCCGAGCAGCACGCCGCCCGGCGGGAGGGTGAAGCCGGCGATGCTCATGGGTTAAGGCGGGCCTTCATCTCGCTCACCGCCTTGGCGATGCCGGTAAATAGCGCACGGCTGATGATGCTGTGCCCGATGTTGAGTTCGTGGAGATGCGGCAGGGTGCGCACCTCGGCGATGTTGACGTAGTTGATGCCATGGCCGGCGTTGACGGTCAGGCCGAGGTTGTGGCCCAGTTCGCAACCGCGGCGCAGGCGTTCAAACTCCGCGGCCCGGCCCGCGCCGAAGTAGGCGTTGGCGTAGGCGCCGGTGTGGAGCTCGATCCACGGCGCACCCAGTTTCGCCGCGAGTTCGATCTGCGGCGCGTCGGGGTCGATGAACAAACTGGTCTTGATGCCGGCGGCGTTCATCGCATCGACGCAGGCCTGCACGCGTTCGCGATGCTTCACGACGTCGAGGCCGCCCTCGGTGGTGATTTCTTCACGGCTCTCCGGCACGAGGCACACGGAGTCGGGTGCGATCGCGAGCGCGAGGGCCGTCATTTCCGGCGTGCAAGCCATCTCCAGGTTTAGGCGGGTGGTAACTTGCGCGCGCAGGCGGGTGATGTCCTCGTCCTGCACGTGGCGCCGGTCCTCGCGCAAGTGCGCGGTGATGCCGTCGGCGCCGGCCTGCTCCGCGGCCAAGGCCAGGGCCACCGGGTCCGGTTCAACTGCGCCGCCATGGGTGGCGCCCGCCGCGCGGTAACGCGCCTGACGGACGGTGGCGCCGTGGTCGATGTTGAGCCCGAGCAGGATCATGGGAGAACCACCATACAGAATTCCCAGGCATCGCAAATCAGGAAAAACCCGGGCTTGAGTGTTTCTAGCCCGGCTGTGTTCATCGGGCGCCGTGGAAGCCCAGCCCGCCCCCGCGCCCAAGCGCGAGAACCTGCTCATCAACCTGATCTGCAACGTCGCGTTGCCGACCCTGATTCTGACGAAGTTCAGCGGCGAGAGCGCCCTCGGCCCCAACCTCGGGCTGGTCGTCGCCCTCGCCTTCCCCGTGGCCTACGGCGTGCAGGACTTCGTGCGCCGGCGGCGGGTGAATTTCATCTCCGCCATCGGCTTTGCCAGTGTCCTCATTTCCGGCGGGTTCGGCCTGATGCACCTCGACGGCTTCTGGTTCGCGGTAAAGGAGGCGGCCATTCCCTCAATCATCGGCTGCGCGGTCCTCCTTTCGATGCGCGCCAAGCTCCCGCTGGTGCAGGAGATCCTCTACAACCCGCAGTTGCTGAATACCGCCAAGATCGAAGCGCAGCTCGACGAGCGTGGCACGCGCACGGAGTTCGGCCGGCTGATGCGCGCCGCCAGCCGGTTGCTGGCGTTGTCGTTCTTCGTGAGCGCCGTGCTGAACTACGGGCTCGCGCGCTACCTGCTTAAGAGCCCCGCGGGCACGGAGGCGTTCAACAACGAGCTGGGCAAGATGCACCTCTGGAACTGGCCGGTGATCGTGCTCCCGAGCATGGCGATGATGATGTTCGCACTCTGGCGGTTCGTGCGCGGCCTGCAACAGGCGACCGGCCTGACGCTGGACGAACTCGTGCAGGAGCAGCCCAAGAAGAAATAGAAAGGCGGGGCTTATGCCCCGCCCGTTTTCGCACCATGGCGGCGTTCAGCCGCGCTTAGCCCCGTTGGGCCATCGGCACGTAATCGCGCTGCACCGGACCGTTGTAGATCTGGCGGGGACGGTAAATGCGGCCCTTCGGCTGCGAGGCGACCTCGCGCCAGTTGGCGATCCAACCCGGGGCGCGACCGATGGCGAAGATCACGGTGAACATGTTCACGGGCACGCCGAGGGCGCGCATAATGATGCCGGAGTAGAAGTCGACGTTGGGGTAGAGCTTGCGCGAGAGGAAGTAGTCGTCCTTGAGCGCGGCCTGCTCGAGGTTGCGCGCAATGTCGAGGAGCGGGTCCTCGATGCCGAGCTTGGCGAGCACCTTCTCGCATGCCTCGCCGATGATCTTGGCGCGCGGGTCGAAGTTGCGGTAGACGGCGTGACCAAAGCCCATGAGGCGCGTGCTCCTGTTGCCGGACTTGGCGGCCTCGATGAAGCGCGTGCCGTCGTCGCCCTCGTCATGAATCATCTGGAGCATGTTCATGACCGCGGTGTTGGCGCCGCCGTGGAGCGGGCCGGAGAGCGCGGAGATGCCGGCGGAGAGCGAGGTGAAGAGGTTGGCGGCGCTGGAGCCGACCATGCGCACGGTCGAGGTGCTGCAGTTCTGCTCGTGATCGGCGTGAAGGAGCAGCAGGAGGTTGAGTGCCTTGGCGACCTCGGGCTCGCACATGTAGTCCTTGTAGGGCTCCGAGTGCATCATATGCAGGAAGTTTTCACAGAACGGAATGTCCTTCGGGTGCACGTAGGGCATGCCGTTCTGGTAGCGATAGATCATCGCGCCAATGGTGCGGATCTTCGAGATGGCCATGGCGGCGGCCAGGTCGAAGTTCTGCAGGTCCTGCTCAAAATTGTTGGTGGCCAGCTCCGGGTAATGCGCGGCGAGCGAGGCGACGATGGACGACAGCATCGCCATCGGCGGGGCGTCGTCGGGGAAGCCTTCAAAAATGCGCTGCATCTGCGTCTCGATGGCGGCGTTCTTGCGGAGCAGCGTGCCGAAGTCCTTGCGCTGCTTCTCGGTCGGAAGCTCGCCGTAGATCACGAGGTAGGCGGTCTCCACAAAGTCGCTGTGCTGGGCGAGCTGCTCGATTGGATAGCCGCGGTGCCGCAGGATGCCGTTGTCGCCGTCGAGGTAGGTGATCTGGCTCTCGCAAGAGCCGGTGTTGCCGTAACCTTGGTCAAAGCAGATGTGCCCGGACTCCACGCGCAGACGGCGGACATCGACGGCCAATTCCCCCTCGGAGCCCTTGATCACGGGCAACTCGTAGGCCTTGTCGTCGAGGTGGAGGGATGCCGTCTTTGCCATAG
>JAPOIC010000037.1 GCA_029979145.1 Opitutaceae bacterium | reverse complement strand
GAGGACGATCACAGAAACCACGGCATTGCCACCGAAGAAGGACCGGATGGCGTCGTCGAGACTCAGCCCGAGGAAGTGGGTCCGGGACTTCCGGATCGGGAACGAAGGGGTCCCGTCGTTAGGTTGGTCGGCCATGAAGCAGAATGCGGGGGTGGTTGCCTAATGGAAAACAAAAGCCCGCCGACGCTTGGTCAAGCGGGCTTGTGTCACATTGCGGAGACGCTCAGCGCACCGGGACGAAACCGATCAACTCGACGATCTTCTGGCCGGCGTCGCTCAGGGTGAAGTCGATGAACTTCGCCGCCTCGCCCGCGGGCTCGCCGTTCGTGTAGTAGAACGTCGGACGGGCATAGGGATACTTCTTCGCCAGCACGCTCTCCTTGGTGGGAGTGCCGCCCTCGATGGAGACGACCTTGATGCCTTCCTCGTGGATGTAAGCCAGGCCGACGTAGCCGATGCCATTTGGGTTCTTGGCCACCTCGGCTACGATCTGCTCGTTGCCGGCCATCTTCTGGGAAGAACCGGCGTAGTCGCGCTTCTTCATGGCGAGGTCCTTGAAGTCGGAATACGTGCCCGAGGAGGTGTTGCGGGTGTAGACCGAGATCGTGCCCGGTGAACCGCCGACGGCGGACCAGTCGGTCACGTCGCCGGTGAAGATCTGCTCAACCTGACGCTTGGTCAGGTCGGCGATCGGGCTGTTGGCATTGACGATCACCGCGATGCCGTCGAAGCAGACGATGGTCGGCTTCATCGAGACGCCCTTGGCCTTGGCGGCGGACATCTCGGTGGGCTTGGCGCGGCGCGAGGCCATGCCAATGTCGGCGGTGCTGTCGGTGATCGCGGCGATGCCGGTGGTGGAACCTTCGGCGGCGATCTCAAAGCTGACGCCGGGATGCATGGCCTTGTATTCCTCGGCCAGCATCGGCACGAGCTTGGCACCGAGCGTGTCGGAACCCTTGATCACAAGCTTCTGGGCTTGCAGCGTCGTGGCCGCGAGGGCCGCGAGGGAGAGAATGAGCAGTTTTTTCATTGTCTGACTGGGATGTGGATTTGGGTTCGAGAGAGGATCAGAAGTTGAGCTGGAGCTGCGAGCGGACGCCGTCGACCTTCTCGCTGTTGCCGTTGCTCAGCTTGCCGTTGATGTAGCCGATCTGGAACTTCACGTCGGCATTGACGATGAAGTAGGTCAGGCCGAGGTAGAGTTCCTCGAGCTCCTGGCCGGTGCGAGCGGCCGGAGCGGAGCGGATGCCATCCGAGGCCTTCACGCCGCGGCCATCCGCGTCGATCTGGCTGTAACGAGCGGTAAGCTCGAGCTTTTCGGAAACCGAGAACGAAGGCTGGATCCAGTAGCCCGTGGGCTTTGCGTCCTTCGTGCCGCCGGAGAGGGCGTTGTCGACCGTCGCGCTGAGGTATTCACCGGCGAGGTTGAAGGGGCCGGCGGTGTAGTCGAAGTAGACCGAGAACTCTGAGATGTCGTAACCCCTGCCGAAGTTCGAGTTGCCGGCGCCGCCCACGTCAGGGAGGAAGCCGAAGCCCGCGCCGACCTGGAGCTTGGAACCGCTCATGATCTGCGTGTAGCCGACATTGGCCCACATCGCGAGGGAGTTGAGGGCGCCGCTGCCGTTGCCGCTATACTTGATGCCGTCGGCGGAACCGTCGCCAAAGGTGTCGGTGCGGGTCTGGGTCGTGAGGGCCGCACCGTAGAAGAGGCCGGTCGACTTGCCCTTGCGAACGTCAGAGCTGCCACCGTCGGCGAACACGCCGACGCGATAGGAACCGGCGCCGAGACGGCGGCCGTTGTTGGGCTCGACGAAGTAGCGGGTGACCGGGGAGCGCTCGATCGACTTGAGGCTGCCGGAAGAGGTGGTCTCCTCGTAGCCAAAGTTCACCTTGCGCAGACCGAAGTCGAGGGCGAGGGGCTGGTCGCCCATGTATCCCTTCCACTGCATGAACGCCTTGTCGAAACCGCCGCCGGCGAAATCGTAAAGCACGTTGGCGGTCCAGTCGGCGCCGACGCCTGCGTTCATGCCAAAGTAGATTCGGCGCATGAACATCTGGCTCACGCCCGGGATGTTCTGGTCACTGCCGAGGCCGGCATATTGCAGCTGCAGGCGGCCGTTGAGGGCCACCGAATTGGTGCTCTTGCCGCCCGAGACGGACGCGATCACGAACTCTTGCGAGTCACGCGAGAGATCGGCACGGAGGTCTTCAGCCTCCTGATCGGTGAGGATGCCCTTGCGGACCAAGGCGTCGAGCAACGCTCCGGCATCACCAGCCATCACCGGGCTGACAGCGAGGGCGACTCCGGCGAGGAGGGCGGCCCATTTCGATTTAAGGGAGAACATAGGTTGGTAGGGTTGTGTAGGGTTCAACGAGTAGACGCCCCCGGTTTTACCCTCGGATTGTTACGAATCTGTGTCGGGTTTGTTACAAGGGAGCAAAGCCCTTAGGCCAGACTCTGCCCTCCCCTAACTTACCTCACCAAAGCCAGTTACGATGCCCTCTGCTTCTCCACCAAGGCCAGCATCAGGTCGTTCTTGGAGATGCTGCCCAGCAAACGGTTGTCCGCCGCCACTACGGGCAGGCGTTGCACATCGCTGCTGATCATGAATTTCCCCAAGGCTTCGCTCAACGCCTGGTCGGGATGCACCTTCGGAAAATCCTCCCGCACAATGTCACCAGCCAGCACCAGTTCCGCCACGCCCGGCTCGCCGAGGTAGGGTTTGATGTCGTGCAGGGAGACGGCCCCGAGAAAACGACCATCGTCGTCGGTCACATAGACATTGTTCACCCGCACCTTCAGGAAGAGTCGCGCAATTTCATCGAACCGTGCGGTCGGCCGCACCGTGGGCGGGTCGGATTTGATCAGGTCGCGCACCAAGCCCGTGGCCAGCACGGTGGTCGGGGCCTCCTCCCGCTTGCGCTTGAGCACCTCACCGTAGAGCGAATGGGAATCGATCCCGCGCGCCGTGAAGTAGGCGACGACGCTGCACAGCATCAACGGCAGGATGATCTCATAGCTCAGCGTCATCTCAAAGAGCATGATCACGGCCATGACCGGCGCACGGCTGGCGGCGGAAAGAAACGCGCCCATGCCGACCAGCGCGAATGCCTGCGGATCAATCGCCCCCTGGGGCCATACCGCGTTGATGGCCGTGCCGAAGAGGTAGCCTCCTGCAGCTCCCATGAACAAGGTCGGTGTAAACACGCCGCCCTGCGCCCCCGACCCGACCGACGACGCCGTGGCGAGCCACTTGCAGCACATAATGCCGATCAATGCCACCCACACGATCCGGCCGTTGAGAATGTCGACCACGACGGTGTAGCCGTTGCCGCAAACCTCCGGGACGTTGATCGCAATTGCCCCTACCAGCAGACCGCCGAGCGTTAGTCGGCCGATCAGCGGGAGCTTGGTCTCCATGAACAGCGCCTCCGCCCGCCGCAGCGATTTGAGGAAGAACGGCGCCAACGCCCCCGCAAGCAGGCCGAGCAGCAGATACGGTCCCATCTCAAAAGGGCTGTGCAGCTCAAACTTCGGCACCTGATAAAGCGTGTCGCCGCTACCCAGCACCTGCATGGTCAGCGCCGCCGCCACCGAGGCGGCCACTAGGGCGCCGAGGCTCTCCATCGCGATCGTGCCGAGAATGATCTCCGCCACGAAAAAGGATCCGCCAATCGGCGCATGGTAGGCCGAGGCGATGCCGGCCGCAGCACCGCAGGCGACCAAAAGACGCAATTGCTGGCGCGAGAACCGGCGCCACCGCCCCATCAATGAGGCCAGCAGCGCGGCCAGCTGCACCATCGGACCTTCCCGGCCGATCGAGCCACCGGAGCCGATGGTGAAGAGCGAGGCGGTGATCTTGATCAGGCTGGTGCGCAGCGGCAGGTTGCCGTCGCCGATCACGATCGCCTCCATGTAATCCGTCGAGCTCTGCCCCTTGAGCAAGCGCTTGCCCAGCATCAGGACGAGGCCGGCTAGCAAACCGCCGGCCGCGGGCACCAACAACCGGGCCCACCATGGCAACAGGCGCATGGATTCCACCACGCCCGCGCTGGAATTGGTAAGCACTTGGTGCACGCCCTCCGCGCAGGCGGCGAAAAACAACGAGGCCAGCGCCCCCATGAACCCGGCCAGCGCGGCCCAAGCCAGAGTCATCTGCCACTCGGTCGGTTGCAACCGCTCGGCGAGCCAGACCCGCCAGCGCAATAAACGCAGCAGGCGCTCCATGAGCAGCTTGGCCGGATCGGTCACCGCCTTCATCGCGGATTCTCGCGCGCCGACCCGCCAAGCCGTCCGGCGCACCCTGCGCCGGCCGCCGTCGAATGCTTTGCGATCGTGCCCACCTTGGCCGTCACCGTAGCGCTCCGATTCGGCAAAACAAGCCTGCGTAACCGGTCGGTGCGGAAATTCAGCGGGCTCACTTCAGGACGACTGCTCCTGACTCTCGGCCTCGACCTGCTCGGCGGTGAGTTGCACCAGACTCCGCAGCGACGTAAAGTGCTGGCTCAGGTCGAAATCGCCGCCGAGGCCGCCGACCAGGCGGTCGAACAAGTCTTTCTTGTCCGCCTTCAATTCCTGGATGCGCTCCTCAATCGTGCCGGCCGTGACCATGCGGTAGACGAAAACGGTGTTGGTCTGGCCGATGCGGTGCACGCGGTCGACCGCCTGGGCCTCCACCGCCGGGTTCCACCATGGATCCAGCAGAAAGACGTAGTCCGCGGCGTGCAGGGTGATGCCGGTGCCTGCCGCCTTGAGTGAAACCAACATCGCGGCCGCGCCCTCGGCGGTTTGGAAATCCTGCACGGGCTTTTGCCGGTCAAGCGTCATGCCCGTCAGTTCAAAGCGCGCCAGCTGCGGGTAATACTCCTCCAGCGCCGCTTTCACCCGGTCGAGCAACATTACGAATTGCGAAAAGATCACGACCTTGTGCCCGCTGTCGACGATCTCGGCCAGCTTCTCCACGAGCAGCATGATCTTGCCGGAATCGGTGAGCGGCGACTTGCGCCACGGCAGCATGTCGGGGTCGCAGCAGGTCTGGCGGAGGCGGGTGAGCAATGCGAGGAAGCCGAAGGATTTCTCGCGCATCGCGGTGCCGACGTCGTCACCCAATCGCTCCAAGCCCTCGGAGCAGGTGCGCGCGTATTCCGCTTTCTGCACGTCGCTGAGCGGACAGAACAAGTCCATCTCCACCTTGGGCGGCAGCTCCTTCGCCACTTCCTTCTTGGTCCGGCGCATGATGAACGGCGCGAGCTGGGCGCGCAGGCGCTCCATCGTGCCGGCGCGGTCGGCGTTGAGCGCGCTCTCAAAGCCCGTGCGCGAGCCCAGCAAACCGGGCAGGAGAAAACGAAAGATGCTCCACAGGTCCAGCTGGCGGTTTTCCAGCGGGGTGCCCGTCAGCACGATGCGGCGCTGCGCCTTCACCGCGAAGCAGGTCTGCGTGACCTTGGCGTCGGGATTCTTGATGAACTGGCCCTCGTCGAGCACGGCGTAGCCAAACTCCACCTCGGGCAACAGCGCGCGGTGTTTGCGCAGCTGCGTATAGCTCGCGAGCCAGATCACATTGGCCCGGTCGGTGGTGAAATCGTGGCCGGCCTTGAGGACTGCGATCTTCAGGTCGGGATAAAAGCGTTCGATCTCCTCCTGCCACACCGGCACCACGCTGGCCGGGCACACGACCAGCGACGGTTTGTCGGCCAGCGGGTTTTTCGCGAGGAGGGTTATGATCTGCAGGGTCTTGCCCAACCCCATCTCGTACGCCAGCAGCCCGTGGCAACCCACTTCGCCCAAATGTGCGAGCCACTCCACGCCGCGGCGCTGGTAGGGACGCAGCAACTCGGGCAGGTCCGGCGGCGATGCCGGCGGCGCCAGCACCCGGCGACGCCAGGCCTCGACCTCTGGAGTAAGCGTAAGCTTCAGGCGGCTGTCGTTGAACAGCGAAAAAACAAGATACGGCGAAAGCGTGCCCTCGCCGTGCGTGTCCTTGATGTTGCGCTGCCACGCGCGGTAGCTCTCCCACCGTTCCGCGGAGAGCGCGACGATGCCAAAATTGGGCAGTATCACCGGCTGCCCATCGTGCTTGAGAAGGGTCTTGATCTCCGTGGCGCTCAGCATTTTTTCGCCCGCGCGGAAAATCCAGCGGAGGTTCAGCGCCGTGTCGCTCGCCGATCCGCGCAAGCCGATCTCAGCGCCCTCGGGAATCGTCTCGGCCACCGCCTCGATGTCGACGAGCCGCGTGCCCTTGAGCAGATTGGCCGACTTGTCGTCGAGTTCGATGGTGAAAAGCTTGCGCCACGCTGGCAGCGTGACCTTCAGGAACTTCGGAATCTCCACCAGCGATTCCATCAAGTAGACACCCGTCTCCTGATTGTATTGGAAGTGCGCCTTGCGCGCGTAGGCGGCAAGACCGATGAGCTTGGCGCGCTCCGCGGTGCTCACGTGTCCGTTGCCATCCGCATGCGCCGCAGCGCCCAGCGCGGCGTGCCGGGTCTTGCCGTCAGACTCGAGCCAGAAGGCTTGGAAGGTAAGGCCGCTGGTCTTGACCTTGAAGGCAAGTTGCAGCGTCCGCTTGCCGCCTGCAGTCGGCCGCGTGGTGCCCGCCTTCGGCGTAGACGGCTTGTGCCCGTTGTTGCCGGGCCCGTTGTTGCCGTGGCCGTTGGTGCCATTGGCGTGGCCGTTGCGCGAGGCTGCCGGATCCTCGGACAGCGGCGGGATCTCATCCGCCACCAATTCCTCGATCTCGTGCAGACCGGCCACAGCCAGCGCACGCGCCACCTCCACGTCGGTGGTCGAGGAACGCACGCTCAGCCCGGAAGATTCCCACTCGATGACCGCGTATTCGTCCTTCTTCTCGACGCGGCGGTGGATGATGGCATCTCGATCCGTCAGCTCGAGTTCGCGCACTTCTCCGTCGCGGTAGAGCTGGCGGCCGTGTTCCAGCTGCGTGTCGCTGAATGACACGGACCAATCGTTTTCCAGCTTATCAAACCAAAACTCGAGCGATTGCGGGGTATAGACGCGCTTGGGTCCGTGCGATTGCATCCACGTAAAAAAGAACGACCGTAAAAAGCGCCCGGGCCGGTGCAACCCCGAAGTGCGTTTCCGTCGCAAATTGGACAATTGCCGTAGTCGTAACCTGGACGACACGCGTTCGTAACCCGGCGAGGTCAGATTAACCGCGCACTGCCAATACCTTGCCCGCGTGAAACTCGCCATCGTCACCGAAACGTTCCCGCCCGAAGTCAACGGCGTGGCCATGACCTTTGGCGTGATCGCGCGCGAGTTGGCCGCTCGCGGACACGACATCACGGTTTACCGACCCGACCGCAAGGACCTGCCCGCCGCCAATCCCGGTTATCGCCAGGTGCCGCTGCCCGGCATGGCGATCCCCGGCTATCCCCTGCTCCGCCTCGGCCTGCCGGCGAAACGCCGCTTTCTCCGCCTCTGGCGCGCCGAGCGGCCAGACCTCGTGCACGTGGTGACTGAAGGACCGCTGGGCGCCACCGCGGTGACCGCCGCCCGCCAACTCGGCCTGCCGGTGACCTCGAGTTTTCACACCAATTTTCACGCCTACACGCGCGACTACGGTTTCGCGCCGTTGCAGTCCTTGGTGCTCGGCTGGCTGCGCCGCGTGCACAACCGCACGCAGTGCACCTTCGCGCCGACGGATGAACTTTGCGGTGAACTCGCCAACCTTGGCTTCACCAATCTCAAGCTCCTATCCCGCGGCATCGAAATCGAATGTTTCTCCCCCGCGCGACGTTGCGCCGAACTGCGCGCCGAGTGGGGCGTGGGCGAGGCCGACCCCGTGGTGCTGCACGTTGGCCGGATGGCGCCGGAAAAGAATTACGACCAGCTCTTCAAGATCTTCGCTGCGATGCGCGCCGCCAACCCGCGCCTGCGCTTCGTCCTCGCCGGCGACGGCCCGCTCCGCGACTCCTTGATGCGCGCGCACCCGGACTGCATTTTCGCGGGCTTTTATTCGCGCGAGGAAATCGGCCGCTACTACGCGTCGGCCGACATCTACATTCACGCGAGCCTGTCCGAGACCTTCGGCAACGTCCTCACCGAGGCGATGGCCAGCGGACTCGCGGTCGCGGGCTTCGACTACGCCGCCGCCCGCCAGTTCATCCGCCACGGCGAGAACGGCCTCGTGGCACCGTGCGACCGCGCCGATCAGCTTGAGGCGGCGGCGGTGCAACTCGCCAGCGACGCCGATCTGCGCACCCGCCTGCGCCAGGCCGCCCGCCATGGCTTTGAGCAACAATCCTGGGCCCACGTCATCGGGCGGTTTGAAGGCGACCTGCTCGCCGCCGCCGGCCTGCCTCACCCCACATGAGCCGCATCCTCATCCTCACCGCCGGTTACGGCGAGGGCCACAACGCCGCCGCCCGCAACCTCAGCGCGGCCTTTGACGAAACTGGCGGGCGCGGCACGGCCGAGATCATCGACCTCTTTGCCCACTGCTCGCCGCGCCTGAACCAGGTCGCGCGCAAGGGTTACCTCGCGATGATCAATCGCACGCCGAAGCTGTGGAGCGCGTTTTACGGCTGGATCGACCGGGCCAAGCCCTTCCCCCGGCACCTGGGTTTCTTTCGCCGTGAGCAGGCGCGCCTCGCCGAACTGCTGCGCGACGAAGCGCCGGTCGCGGTGTGCAGCACCTACCCCATCTACGCCTTCCTGCTGGAACGCATCGCCGCCGAAGGCGGACCGCGGCCGCCGTCGTTCAACATCGTCACCGACTCGATCAGCATCAATTCGCTCTGGTGGCTGCCGCGCTGCGACGGTTGGTTTCTGCCCAACTCCGAGACCACCGCCATCATGGTGAAGGCCGGTTGCGACCCGCGCCTCCTGCACACCTGTGGTTTTCCGGTGCAAGCCCTGTTCAGTGCCAAGCCCACCCAGCTCGCGCCCCCCAATCTCGCCGCCGGCCATAACCCGCGCGTGCTCTACATCATCAATTCCGGCTCCTGGCACGCCGAGACCACCGCCCTCCTCCTCATGGCCGAGTCGAGCTGGGAAATCACTTTTGCCGTCGGCCGCGACGAGCGCCTGCGCGCCCGCCTGGAAGCGCTTGCGGCGCGACGCCGTCTGCCCGTGCGGGTCCTCGGGTGGACCGATCAGATCCCCGAACTGCTGATGACCCACCACGCCGTCGTCAGCAAGGCCGGCGGGGCCACCACTCAGGAAGCCATCGCCGCGCTCTGCCCGATGATCGTGAATCAGATCGTGCCCGGTCAGGAGGAAGGAAATTACGAATTGCTCCGACGCCACGACATCGGTGCGCATGCGACCATCCCGGAAGAGGTCGTAAGCGCCCTGCGTCGCGCCTTCACCAACGGTGGGGCGGTCTGGCGGGACTGGCGCCGGCGCCTGGACGCCCTCGCTCGCCCCGACGCCGCCCGCGACATCGCCCGCCACGTCCTGCATCAAACCGGCGCCGCCCCTGCGCCCGCCGCCGTTTCCCGCCATGGATAAGCTCCACGTCCGCACCGTCATCCTGTCCGACGTCCACCTCGGCACGCCCGACTGCAAAATCCAGGAAGTGAATCATTTCCTGCGCTCGGTGCGTTGTGAAAAACTGATTCTCAACGGCGATATCATCGATGGCTGGCAACTCAAGCGCGCCGGCCAGTGGACCAAGGCGCACACCCGTTTCGTTCGCATCGTCCTCAAGAAATTGGAAAAGCGCGACACGGAGATCATCTACCTGCGCGGCAATCACGACGACGTGCTTACCGCCTTTCTTCCGCTCGAGTTCTCCGGGCTCAAGATCGTAGAGGATTACGTCCACGAAGGCCCCGCCGGCCGCTACCTCGTGTTGCACGGCGACGTGTTTGACACCGTCACCAAGAACTTCGTCTTCCTCGCCCACCTCGGCGACTGGGGTTACCGCGCCCTGCTCAAGATCAACCGCATCTACAACGCGTACCGCTCGTGGCGCGGCAAGGAATACTGGTCGCTAAGCAAGGCCATCAAGGCCCGCGTCAAGGAAGCCGTGAACCACGTCTCCAACTTCGAGGACCACATCGCCAAGCTGGCAGCGGATCGCAACTGCCTCGGCGTAATGTGCGGTCACATCCACACGCCGGCCGACAAGCGCTTGGGCGACGTGCACTACCTCAACTCGGGCGACTGGGTGGAGTCACTGACCGCCATCGTCGAGCACTACGACGGCCGTTACGAACTGCTCCACTACGCCGATTTCGTGAAGGACTTCCCGGCACCAGACACCGACACCACAAGCGAGCACGTCGAAGACCAGGTCGAAGTATAAGTCCGGCGGCATTCACCACCGGCGCGCTGGGACAGCGCGCCCTACCTCCAGAGCCCTAAGGTAGGGCGGCCTGTCCTAGGCCGCCGCGCACATCAGCCGATCTCACCCAAGCAAGAGTTTCCCACCGTAATCGTCAGCGTTTTTCCTCCCCTTCGTGCGCGGCGTCCCTAGGGTCGCGGCTTCACCCCGACCCGCCCATGCCCCTCCCCGACTGGCGCCACATTTCCAACGGTCGTGAAATTCCGACCGAACACTACAGCGACCAGCCGTTTTTGACCCACACCGACGACGGTGCCTGGGTCTGCCTCGTCACGACCGGGCCCGGCGAGGAAGGGCACGGCGGACAGCATGTCGTCAGCGTCCGCAGCACCGACCAAGCCCGCACCTGGTCCGCGCCCGTCGACGTCGAACCCTCCAGCGGCCCCGAGGCTTCCTACGCCACTGTCCTCAAAGTCCCCTCGGGCCGTCTCTACGCATTCTATAATCACAACACCGACAATGTGCGCTGGGTGAAGGCGGATAAACCGGAGTATCCCGACGGTCGCTGCAAGCGTGTCGATTCACTGGGTTACTACGTGTTCAAGTTCAGCGACGACCACGGTCGCACTTGGTCGGCGGAGCGTTACCCGATCCCGTCCCGCGCGTTCGAGATTGATCGCAACAACGCCGACGGCGGCAAACTGCGCTACTTCTGGAATGTCGGCCGGCCATTCATCCACCACGGCGCGGCCTTCGTTTCGCTGCACAAGGTCGGCGGCTTCGGCGTGGGCTTCTTCACCTCCTCGGAAGGCGTGCTACTCCGCAGTGCGAATCTCGCCACCGAGACCGACCCCGCCAAGATCACGTGGGAAACCTTGCCGGATGGCGACATCGGCCTCCGCACCCCCACGGGCGGCGGGCCCATCGCCGAAGAGCAAAGTTACTGCGTCCTCAGCGACGGCACTTTCCACGTCGTCTACCGCTCAACCGACGGCCACCCCGTGTGCAGCTATAGCCGCGACGCCGGTCGCACGTGGGATCCGCCGCGCTACCAGACTTTCGCCGATGGCCGCCGCATGAAGCACCCGCGCGCCGCCAACTTCGCGTGGCGCCTCAACAACGGGCGCTACCTCTACTGGTTCCATAACCACGGCGGCAATTGGTATGAAGACCGCAATCCCGTCTGGCTCTGCGGCGGTGTGGAAGTCGACACCCCGCGCGGCCGGGAAATCGCTTGGTCGCAGCCGGAGATTTTTCTCTACGACGACGACACCTACGTGCGCATGAGCTACCCCGACCTCATTGAGGACGGCGACGAGGTGTTCATCACGGAAACCCAAAAGGATGTCGCGCGCGTGCACCCCGTGCCGTGCGATTTCCTCGAAAAACTCTGGAGCTTCGATCCTTCAACTCCGTCCTTGAGCCGCGGCGCCCCCGCCGCGGTTCCATCCGGAAGCGAACCCATTCGCGCCAGCCTCTTTTTGGAACTCACCGGCCCGCAGCAGCTCCCCGCCAGTGTGCCCGCGCCTACCTTGCCTGCCTTCACGGAGCGCGATTGGACCCGCGCCGACTATGGGCAGAAGGACCTGCGCACCGGATTCAGCCTCGAACTCGCATTCACGCTGGAATCACTTGCCGCAGGGCAAATGCTCCTCGATACGCGCACACCCACCGGCCAGGGCCTCGCGTTGGTGACCACGGAGCGCGGCACGCTCGAACTCATCCTCAACGACGGTCGCACCGAAAACCGCTGGGACTGCGACCCCGGCCTGCTGCAAGCCGGCCGCCACCACCACGTCGTCGCCACCGTCGACGCCGGCCCGCACGTCATCACCTTCGTGGTCGACGGCCTCCTCAACGACGGCGGCACCGCCCGCCAATTCGGCTGGGGCCGTTTTAGTCGCGACCTTCGCGACGTGAACGGGGCGGACACGTTGCAGACAAACCCCGCACTATCGCTTCTGCGGATTTACGACCGGCCCCTGCTGACCTGCGAGGCCAGCGCGCTGGCGGTCCACAGCTGATCTGGCAACCGGGCGGGAATTCTGCCAATGCCTT
>JAPOIC010000232.1 GCA_029979145.1 Opitutaceae bacterium | reverse complement strand
GACCCAAAACGGCCCCGCGTTGAAGTGCTCCTTGTAGCTATCCCGCCACTCCTGTTCTGCCACCACCCGCACCTGCGGCTGCACCGACGCCAGGTCAGGGCAAACCTCAACCAGTTTGGCCCACGCCGCCACGGCTTCGGACTGATCTGCAAATACCGCGACGATCCCGGCCGTCCCCGCGATCACATCCTCCAACAGATTCCAGCCGGTCAGGCCGGCCTCTTGGATCTGGGTATCGATCGTCTCGATCAGTCTGGGTGAAATCTCAGCTTTAACTTCGACCAAACTCATGGCCGCGAGCCTCCCCGGCCCTGAGCCAAGCGCAAGCCGTGAAACGCCATTACCCGCCGGCCGCGTGGACCGTCGTGTAATTTTCGCGATAGCTCCGCGGACTGTGGCCGGTCGCCGCGCGAATCGTCTTGTTGAAAAAATGCAGGTCCGGCAGGCCCACCTCGGCCGCGATCGACTTGATCGCCATGGTCGTGTGCACCAACAGGTGCAAGGCCCGCTCCGTGCGGCGCTGGCGGATGTAACCTTCGGCCGTGAGTCCAAACTCGGCCTTGAACAAGCGCGTGAGGTGGTTGTGCGAAATATCAGCCTGCCGCGCGATCGCAGGGATCGACAGCGGTTCCGCCAGGTGCACCTCAACCTCGCGCACGGCCCGGCTCAGCGCCGGGTGCAACTGCCGGCGCGGGGTGGTCTCGGAAAACGGATGATTCACCAATTGCCACAGAATCTCCCACAGCCGGACCGACGCCCGGCAGGGCATCGACGGCAGCCAGCCCGCCGCCTCATCCAGCGCCTTCGCCAGTCGCCCATATTTGTCCCCGAGGTTCTGCAGCACCGGGATCGGCACCAAATCGCCGCGCGACGGCAGCCGAAAATGCGCAAAAGCGTGCCACGACTCGCCCTTGAACCGGTAGACGATCCGGGCATTCGGCGGCGTGACGCTCACCCATCCCGGCTGCAGCTCGAATTCACGTCCGTCAATGGAGAGCTGACCGTGGTAATTATAGAGGTGCAGACACCACAGTTCGGGCAGGTGAAAAACCTCTTCCTTCAACCGCCGTCCGTGCACCGCTCGCCCCGCCTGCACCAATTGCGGCGGATTCTTCAGCGGCATCTGCCAGACGGCCGTCTCCATGAGATCAACCGCCTGCTTGGCTGAGCCAGGCAATCACTGCGGGCAACAGCGCATGCTCCGCCGCATGCACCTTTTCGGTCAAAGTATCTAAGGTGTCGCCCGGTTCGATCCGCACTGCCGCTTGGTCGATGATCGGGCCGCCATCCACCTCAGCCGTGACAAAGTGCACGGTGCATCCCGTTACCTTCACGCCGCGGCGCCAGGCCTGGCCAATGCCGTCGAGCCCGGGGAAACTGGGCAGCAAACTCGGATGCAGATTGATGATCCGCCCTGCGAAAGCGCCAAGGAATCCCGGCTTCAACACCCGCATAAACCCGGCCAACACCACATAGTCAGGCTGGCACGCCGCGATGGCGTCGATGTAGCGCAGCTCGCCCTCGCCATCCAGCTTGGTCTTGAACGGCGCCGGATCGACGAAGGTCGCAGGCACGCCGAACTCGGGGCCCAATGCCAGAATGCCCGCCTCGGGCTTGTCCGCAAAGAGATGCACCACCTCGGTATCGCCGAGGCGCCCGTCGCGACGGGCCTCCAAGATCGCCCGGGCATTGCTGCCGCGGCCGGAACCAAGAATCACGATTCGCATAAATCAAATCTCCCCGGCTTGGCGAATCCGCTCGATCAACTTCGTCGTGCTGAAACCCGGCAGGAACGGCAAAAACTTGATGTCGGCGCCGCATTCCTCGAGCTCCGTCCGCTCTTCGGGATTAAGTTTCTCCAGCGTGTAGTCGCCGGCCTTGCAGTAAATGTCGGGGCGCAACCCGCGAATCTCCGGCACCAGTCGCTTCTCCCGGAAAATGACGATTCCGGTCACAAACCAGAGCGCGCCAAGCGCATAAGCGCGTTGCTCCTCGGTCATCACGGGCCGCGTCGGACCTTTCAACTCGCGCACACTGGCGTCGCTGTTGATCGCGACATACAGCGCGTCACCCAACCGCCTTGCCTCCTTCAAATAATAAAGGTGTCCGGTGTGCAGCAGATCAAAGACCCCGTTCGTCAGCACCAGCTTCTTGCCGGCTTCGCGCAGTTTGCCTCGGGCCGCCATGGCCTCTTCGAGCGTCAGGAGTTTCGGGTTTTCGAGTTGCACCAAAGAATAGCCGGACGGTCGCATGCGCCGTCCGGCTTGTAAATCTCCTTTCCCGTCAGCGCCGTCGGGGCGCCTTCAGAAGAATTTCTTGGCCTTCTCGAAAAAGCTCTTCGACGTCGGTTCACTGGCATCGCCGCTAACCTTGGCGAACTCCTCCAACAGCTTGCGCTGCTCGGAGGACAGCGATGTCGGCACCTCAACGTGCACCCGCACCAACTGGTCGCCTTGCCGGCTGCCGCGCAGCGAGAGCATGCCCTTGTCGCGCAGGCGGAAGGTCGTGCCGCTCTGGGTGCCGGTCGGGATCTTCAGCGAGGCCTTCCCGAAGAGCGTCGGCACCTCGATGGTGCCGCCGAGCGTGGCCAGCGTGAACTTGATCGGGATTTCGCAGAAGAGATCGTCGCCGTGGCGCTCGAAGAGCTCGTGCTCCTTGACCGTAAGCACGATGTAGAGATCGCCGCTGTGACCGCCGGCGAGTCCGGCCTCGCCATTGCCGGCCGAGCGCAACCGCGAGCCCGTGTCCACGCCCGCGGGGATGCGGACATTTAGCTTGGTCGTCTTCGGCACGCGGCCTTCACCATGGCAACCAGAACAAGGTTTCTCGATTTTCTGACCGGCGCCGCCACAGGTCGGACAGGTTTGCGTAAAAGTGATGATGCCGCCCGAGCGCCGCACCTGACCCGCGCCGCGACAGGTCGGACAAGTCACGCGCTTGGATCCAGGTTCAGCCCCGCTGCCGTCGCAGCGTTCGCAGGTGACGTTCTTGCGGAACGAAATTTCTTTCTGCGCCCCGCGCGCCGCCTCCTCGAGCGTGATCTCAAGGTCATAGCGCAGGTCCGCGCCGTCGCGGCTGCCGTCACGGCCGCCACCGCCGCCGAACATCTCGTCGAAAATCCCGCCGCCACCGCCGCCGCCCTGACCAAATACTTCGCGGAAGATGTCGAACGGGTCGTGGAAACCACCACCCCCACCTCGCGGGCCGGGGCCGCCGCCCATGCCGCCTTGGAAAGCCGCATGGCCGTAACGGTCATAGGCCGCCCGTTTCTCCGGATCGTTGAGGACATCGTAGGCCTCGGAGACTTTCTTGAACATCTCCGCCGCCTCCGCGTTGCCGGGGTTCTTGTCTGGGTGATCCTGCACCGCCTTTTTCCAGAGCAGGAAGATCGAGACGCTGGCAAGCGCAACCGCCAAAGCGGACATCGAGGTCGACCGCAACATCGTCGAGAACATG
>JAPOIC010000290.1 GCA_029979145.1 Opitutaceae bacterium | reverse complement strand
CCCGGCGCCCGAACGCCCTTGGCTGGGGTCTCCTGTCCGGAGCCGCCGCAGGGATGGCCGTGCTGGTGCGTCCGACCAACGCCTTGTTGGTTGTGCCCCTCCTGATCCTGCTTGGCTGGCGCTGGCAGTCCTGGTTGGCGTGCATCGCCGGCGGCCTGCCGTTTGCCACCGCCCTGGCCTTCTACAATCATCACGTCTACGGCGCGGTCTTGACGACCGGCTACGGCGACGTTTCCGGCCTGCTCGGTCCCCAATTTATTGCCCACAACGCCGCCCATTTTGCCCGGTGGATCCCCACGCTGCTCACGCCGTTTGTCGCGCTGGCCTTGGGCGCGCCCTACGGTTTCCGCTTGGGTCGACAGGCGGGCCTGGCCCTTACCGCATGGTGCCTCTGCTTGGTTGGGTTTTACGCGTTCTATTTCCACTCCGGCGAAACGTGGTGGTATCTCCGTTTTATCCTGCCCGCCTTCCCCGCGCTGCTGCTGCTGGCGCTCATGACCGGGCAACGCCTGTCGGATCGGATCGAGATCGCGTGGCTCCGGGCCACCCTGCCCGCGGCCCTCCTGGCCATTGCAATCCCGGTCCTAATGGCGTCCAACCGCCAGCTGGGCGTGCTCGGGATCCGTAGCGTGGAAACCAACTATCGCCGCGGCATCGAATGGTTGGAGCAAAACGCTCCCGCCGATGCCGTGATGGCCGCGATGCAGATGAGCGGCACGCTGCATTTTTACACGAATCACGCCTTGATCCGCTACGACCTGACGCCGCCAAAAGAATTCGCGCGTGCCGTGGCCGCCGCCCGCGCGCAAGGTCGCGAAATTTACGCGCCGCTTTTTCCGTTTGAAGTCGGGCGTTTGGTCACACCCCGATTCGGCGGCGAGTGGGAGCAAGTCGGCACCGTGGACTTCATCACCATTTGGCGTTTGAAACCTTGAGATGCCGCTGATCGATCTCAGTCACACCAGCCACACCCGGGCCCAAACCGGCATCCAGCGGGTGTGCCGCGCGCTGCAGCGCGAACTTGGCGCAGAAGCCACGCCGATCACTTGGGATCCCTACGCCGACTGCTGGCGCACCCTCGAGGCGTGGGAAGAAGCCAACCTCGCGGCGACCGCCCCCGCCGCCAAACGCGGCAGCGTCTGGCCCCTGGCCGCGCGCTGGCGTGGACGCCTGCGACAGATGCGCGGGGTCGAATCGCTCCGTCCGGCCGATGACGGCCTGATCGTGCCCGAACTGTTTTCGCCGGCTGTCGCCGCCGCCCTGCCGCGGCTCGTCGGGCGCGGGCCGCGCGTGGCCTTGTTTCACGACGCCCTCGCCCTGCGCCTGCCCGAACTCAGCCCACCCAAGACGGTCGCGCGGTTTCCTGCCTACCTGCAGGAACTGCGGGCTTTTGACGGCATCGCCGCCGTCTCCGAGGACTCGAAGCAAACCCTACTCGATTACTGGCAATGGCTCGGCTGGACGCAGGTGCCGGCCGTCGCCGCTATTCCCCTCGGGCTCGATCTGCCGCCAACCGCTCCGGGACCGGCCCCTGCGGGCACACCGGTTGTGCTCAGCGTCGGCAGCATCGAAGGCCGCAAGAACCACCTCGCGCTGCTCGAAGCCGCCGAGCAGCTTTGGCAAGGCGGCCGTCAATTCGAACTGCACCTCATCGGCCTGGCCCAGCGAGAAACCGGACGGGCCGCGCTGGAGCGCATCGCCGCGCTTCAAGCCGCCAGGCGTCCCCTCCGCTATGTGGGCGCGGTCGACGGTGCCGCCCTGGAGGCCGCGTATGCGGCTTGCACCTTCACCGTTTATCCTTCGCTGATGGAGGGGTTCGGGCTGCCCGTTTTTGAGAGTATCGCCCGGCACCGGCCCTGCATCTGTTCCGGCCGCGGCGCCCTGGGCGAAGCCGCGCGCGGCGGCGGGGTCCGGGCGCTCGACGCCGTCACGCCGGCCGCGCTGGCTGAGGCGATCGCCGGCCTGCTGGATCAGCCCGAACAGCTGGCCCGGCTCGGCGCGGAAGCCCGCGCCCGGCCCCTGCGCCGGTGGTCGGACTACGTCCGCGACCTGCGGACCTGGATGGCGACCCTGGGGTGACCCGTCTTTCAGTTTGCCAAAGGGGGTGCCGGCCCTAGCGTCGGCCGGTTCCCATGGCGCTGTCCCTTTTTAGCAAATACAAAAAGCCGCTCACCAACCGTTGCCGCGACGACTACGCGACGAAGATGCGGTT
>JAPOIC010000170.1 GCA_029979145.1 Opitutaceae bacterium | reverse complement strand
TTACTTCCCGAGCTACTGCCTTGGCAACATGCTGGCGGCGCAGTTGTGGTATGCCGCCCAAGCGCAGCTGCCCGGGTTGGAAGCGTCTTTCGCCCAAGGCGATTTCTCCGGTCTGCTTGGTTGGCTGCGCGAAAACGTGCACGCGGCCGGTAAACGGTATGACGCGTTGGAGCTGTCGCGCCGCGTGACCGGGACCGAACTCTCCCCGGCGACGCTGCTCCGCTATTTGCGTGAACGTTACCTGCCGCTTTACTGCGCGTGATGACCGGTCTGATCGACACGCACACGCATTTGGAAGCCTTCGCCCGGCGGGGTGAGCTCGACGCCGCACTGGCGCGGTGCACTGAGGCCGGAGTAGAGACGCTGGTGACCATCGGCACGGCGTTGGATGACTGGGGGCTGTATCGTGATCTCGCCACGGCGCATCCCAAGCGCGTGCGTTACACGGCGGGACTTCATCCGTGCTCGGTTGATGAGCAATGGGAAAAGGAGGTCGCGCAATTGGCGGATTTTTGGAGCGGCCCGATCCAACCGGTTGCGCTCGGCGAATGCGGGCTCGATCGATTTCATTTGCCGAAGGAGGC
This sequence comes from Opitutaceae bacterium, assembly GCA_029979145.1. Taxonomy (GTDB): domain Bacteria; phylum Verrucomicrobiota; class Verrucomicrobiia; order Opitutales; family Opitutaceae; genus Cephaloticoccus. The sequence continues at coordinate 4,506 of JAPOIC010000170.1, read as the reverse complement.
CGCGATGGCGGAGCGCATCTTTGACTGGCAGCGCGCGGCGTTTGCCACCCAGCTCGACTTGGCGAAAGCGCTGGGTTGCCCGGTTGTCGTGCATTCGCGCGGCGCGTTTGCCGATTGCGTCGAAATGGTGGATGCGAGCGGTGTGGATTGGACGAAGGTGGTGTTTCACTGCTTCACCGAAGGGCCGGCGGAAATCAGCGAGCTGATGCAGCGTGGTGGTTGGGGGTCGTTTACCGGCGTCATCACTTACAAAAGCGCGGAAAACGTCCGCGAGGCGGCGAAGGTGCAAGGGCTCGAACGGTTGATGTTGGAAACCGATGCGCCGTATCTCACCCCGGTGCCGCATCGCGGCAAACCCAACGAACCGGCCTACGTGCGGCACACCGCGGAATTTTGCGCAGACCTGTTCGGCGTGGATTACGCGCAACTGGCGGAAGTGACCACGCGCAACGCCCGGACTTTTTACGGACTTTCCGCATGAACTCCGGCGATCGTTGCGAGTGGATCCAGATGGCGGTCAAACTCGCCGAGCCGGTTCTCGGCGCGCTGGATCAGCGGCAACTCAAAGCGACCATGCCGGTGGAGGCCGCACCGGGAGTCACGGATCGGCCCGATTACACGTATCTCGAGGCGCTGGCCCGTTTGTTGTGCGGCCTTGCGCCGTGGTTGGAACTGGGCGAGGACGACACGGAGGAAGACCGTCTGCGCGGGCGGTTGGCGAAGCTCGCACGCAGCGCGATTGATGCGGCCACGGATCCGAACTCGCCGGATTTCATGAATTTTTCCCAAGGCCGGCAGCCCTTGGTGGACGCCGCGTTTCTGGCGCAAGCAATGGTGCGCGCCCCCCGCGAACTCTGGGAGAAACTGGAACCGCGCGTGCAGGCGAACGTGTTGACGGCATTGCAGGCGACGCGCCCGATTCCGCCGGGTGACAGCAATTGGCGGCTGTTCGCGACCATGGTGGAAGTGTGGCTGCATCGAGCCGGCGGGGGTTGTGATGAGGAACGCCTCCTAGCCGGCATTCGCAAACACCAAGCGTGGTATGTGGGCGACGGCATGTATGGCGACGGGCCCGAATTCCATTGGGACTACTACAATTCCTACGTCATCCAGCCGATGTTGGTGGAAGCCCTTGATTGGGTGGGCGAGCAATGGGACGAATGGAAGGCCTTTCAAAGCGCGGCGCGGAAGCATTTGACGCGCTGGGCGACGGTGCAGGAAAGGCTCGTGGCGCCGGACGGCAGTTTTCCTGTGATCGGACGATCCATCGCGTATCGGTGCGCCGCATTCCAAGGTCTGGCGATGGCGGCATGGCGGCATATGTTGCCACCGGAAATGAAACCAGCGCAGGCCCGCGCGGCCCTCACGGCCGTGATCCGCCGGAGTCTCGGGGCCGAGGGCACGTTTGATGCCCAGGGATGGTTACGAATCGGCTTGAGCGGTCATCAGCCCGCCTTGGGCGAGAATTACATTTCAACGGGCAGTCTGTATCTGTGTTCCACCGCGTTGCTTCCGCTGGGATTGCCGGCCGACGATCCGTTTTGGCGCGATCCCGCCGCAGCCACGACTTGGCAGCAAGCTTGGTCGGGAAAAGCTATTCCGGCGGACCACGCGCTCAAACCCCAGCTGTAGCTGGCGCGGGCTCAGGCCTCGTCGAACTTGCGGGCGAAGAGCTGCTCGAGCTCGGCCAGCATTTGGGAGGCGTCGGCGCCGTTGGCCAGGAATCTGACCTTCGAGCCCTTGCCGGCGGCCAGCATCATGAGTCCCATGATGCTCTTGCCGTTCACCTGCTCCTCGTCCTTTTCCACGAAAACATCGGCTTTAAACCGGTTGGTCACGCGGACGATCATGGCGGCGGGACGGGCATGGATGCCCATCTTGTTCTGAACCACCAACTCCTTCGTAAGTTGTTGGGGAACAGTGGTGCCTTCGCTTTTCTCCATCGCGGTCATTAAGTAAGCTGCGGAAGTTCCTGCAACCGCGCCCGGCTTGCAACTTAAAAACCAAGTCCCACTCTGGGCGCCCATGCCCGACCTCGCGATCATCGTCCCGTGCCGGCTGGAATCCACGCGCTTCCCGCGTAAGTTGTTGCACGCCATCAAGGGCAAGCCGTTGCTGCTGTGGGTTGCGGAGCGAATTCGGACGGAAGTGCCGGACATCCCGTTGTGGTTCGCGGTCGACGATCCGGTGTTGCGCGACTGCGTCACCGGCGCCGGGTTTCAGGCCCTCATGACCGATCCGGCGCACCAAAGCGGCACGGACCGGATTGCCGAGGCCAACCGCACGGTCGGGGCGGCCCGGGTGATCAATGTCCAGGCCGACGAGCCGCTCGTCAGCGCCGCGCAGATCAACGCCTTGGCGGGCCTCCTGGCGAAGGGCGCGCCCATGGCGACGCTCGTGACCCCTTTTCAGCGCGTGGTTGACTTTTTTAATACCAACCAGGTCAAGGTCGTGATGCGGGCGGATGGCCGGGCGCTATATTTTTCCCGTTCCCGCATGCCGTTCTCGCGGGACCTCGGCCTGACGATCGATGACGACTGGGTGAAGGCGAGCCCGTGTTACCGGCACCTCGGGCTCTACGCGTATCAAGCGGACCTGCTGGCCAAGCTCGGCACCCTGCCGCTCGGCCGTTACGAGCAGCACGAGAAACTGGAGCAGCTGCGCGTGCTGGAGGCGGGTTACGACATCCACTGCGCCGTCACCGCCGATCCCACCATCGGTGTCGACACGCCGAAAGACGCGGAAAAGTTCGAGCAGTGGCTCGGTTGAAGGCTGTCGGGTCAGGCAGGAGGGCGCAGAGGCCGCGGAGTGTTTACATGAGGAAACGGAGGTCACAGAGGAAATGATCTGTGCTCCGCGACCTCTGCGGCCTCCTGTGAAATCCGGTCTCCGTTCCCTCAGTTGCCTCCTGTAATACCGATCCTCAACCCGCCGGAGACTGGTTCTTCAGGTTCGCGAAGATGAGCAGCATGACCAAGATGCACAGGACGAGCCCAACCCACACGATCCAGTGCATGCGGTATTTGATGTCGGGCGTCGCCGCGCGCACGGCGGCGTAGTCCGGGCTCATCACGACTCTGCCCTTCGCCGAGTGAATGAGGTAGAGCACGTAGGTGTTGATCAGCGTGCCGAGCGGGAAGGCGAGCAGGCCAAAGCAGGCCAGCACGGTGGCGGGGATCTTCGCGGAGGCATCGAGCCGCTGCAGTTTCCATCCGACCCAGAGCTGCGCGAAACCAAACGCCAACAGCAGCCCGGGAACGAAGACCCGGGCCGGACCCTCGCTGGGGTCCAGAATCGTCATCACCGCCGTGACGAGGCTGATCGCCGCGCCCAGCAGGTAGAGCGCACCCATCGATTGAATCGAAACCTCATGGGTGAGGTGTTGCACGCGGATTTCCCGCCGGGAGGCGGCCATTGGGGGCGGTGTTTCCATTCGGTGTGGTCAGGATTTGAACTCGAGCAGTTTGCCGATCAGGGGGAGCGGTTTCGCGCGGCCGTTGAAGGCGTTGAGGATGCCGATGATGGCGAGGACGAGGAGGCCGAGTGAAGCGATGGTGACGAGGCCGCTCAGGTTGTAGGGCAGGATCCAGCCGAGGGCCCGCACGGCCACCCAGGCGATAAAGAGGGTGACGCCTTGGTAGGCGTGGTAGCGGGCATACTTGGAGTCCTTGGCGGCGAGGAGCGGCACGAGGAGAAGGATCCAAATGTAGGCGAGGATCGCCATGACCTTGTTGTCCTCGATGTCACGGCTGTCGTAGACGGTTTCGGGTTCGCTCATGGCGGCGATATTGGGAGCGTGACGGTGAATTTCCGAGTCTAATCGGGGTGGCGGTTCAGTCGCGTCGGTTGCGGAAGTGATCGCGGGCGCGGCCTTCGTTGCCGCGATTGTAATTGCCGGTCAGCCGGGCCATGAGCTCTTGGGCAGACGCGTCATCAAGGTCCGCGACTTCGTCGAGCAACTCCTCCGCGGCGCGATGCCTAAGGGTGGCGGCGGGGCGGCCTTGGTGGAAGAGGGCGATGGCGCCGTCCTGCTGCCGCCGGTAGCTGAAACCCGCAGGTGCGGGCATGACTCAGATTTTGCCGGCCTGACGGGCTTCCACGAGTTTGTAGAAGTCGACGAAGAGCGGGTCGGCGTCGTTCGGGCCGGGCGCGGCCTCGGGGTGATACTGCACGGAGAACACCGGCAGCTCCTTGTGGCGGAGACCCTCGACGGTTTGGTCGTTGAGGTTGATCTCGGTCACGAGGCCGCCGCCCTTGGTGATGCTCTTCGGGTCGGTGGCGAAGCCGTGGTTTTGCGCGGTGATGGAAACGCGGCCGGTCTCTAGGTTCTTGACCGGTTGGTTGCCGCCGCGGTGGCCGAACTTGAGCTTGTAGGTCGTGCCGCCCAACGCGTGCGTGAGCATTTGGTGGCCGAGGCAGATGCCGAAGATGGGGTAGTCCTTCAGCAGGCCGGTGACGGTTTGGTGGATGTAGGGGAGGGCGGCGGGGTCGCCGGGACCATTGGAG
>JAPOIC010000203.1 GCA_029979145.1 Opitutaceae bacterium | reverse complement strand
TTCTCTTGGTGACGGCGTCGAGATCGGCGAGGACGAGCTCGGTGGTGATGACCTCGATGTCGCGGACCGGATCGACGGAGCCCATCGTATGGATCACGTCGCCGTCCTCAAAGCAGCGGACGACCTGCACGATGGCGTCGACCTCGCGGATGTTGGCGAGGAACTGGTTGCCGAGGCCCTCGCCCTTGGAGGCGCCCGCGACGAGGCCGGCGATGTCCACGAACTCAATGGCGGCTGGGATGACGACATTGGTCTTGGCGATGCCCTGAAGCACGGGCAGGCGGTTGTCCGGGACGGTCACCACGCCGACATTGGGGTCGATGGTGCAAAAAGGATAATTGGCGGCCTCGGCCTTGCGGGAGCGGGTGAGGGCGTTGAACAGGGTGGACTTGCCGACATTGGGCAGACCGACGATTCCGGCTTTCATAAGCGGTCAGAAAGAGCCCGGGCAATGGGGGCTTGACAAGCCATTTATGGCCCGGTGTGCTTCCCGGCTTTTCCAAACAAGTATCGCTCCGTAATCTATCCGTCATGGCTCTCAAAATCCGTCTCACCCGCGTTGGCTCCATCCATAACCCGCATTACCGCGTGGTCGTGGCCGAGGCCCGCTCCCGCCGCGATGGCGCCGCCGTCGAGCTCCTCGGCACGTATGCCCCCCGCAACCAGGGTGACCAGCTCAAGCTGAACCTCGACCGCGTCGACTACTGGATCGGCAAGGGCGCCAAGCCCACCGACACGATGGGTGCCATGATCAAGAAGGCCCGCAAGTCGGCCGCGAAAGCCTGAGGGTTTAACACGGAGATCGCAGAGGGCGCAGAGCCCTGTCCCAAGCCTCGACCTAAAAGTCGGGGCTTTGTTTTTTCTCCGTGTCCTCCGCGGCCTCTGTGTTAAATCAATCTCCTCCCATGCGCATTGACGTCCTCACGCTGTTCCCCGCGATGCTCGACGGCTTTCTGTCCGAAAGCATGCTGGGCCGCGCCCAGGAGGCGGCGTTGTTGGAAATCAATGTGCGCAACGTCCGCGATTGGGCCGTCGACAAGCACCGGACCACGGACGACCGCCCGTTTGGCGGCGGCGCGGGCATGGTCATGCGTTGCGAGCCGGTCTTTGCCGCCATCGAGGCCGTGCAGACGCCGGGTTGCCGGCGGATCTACCTGCCCCCCGACGGCGCGCCTTTTACGGCCGCCAAGGCCGAGGAACTTTCCCGCCAGCAGCACCTTGTGCTCCTCAGCGGCCACTACGAGGGTATCGACCAGCGGATCCGCGATACCGTCATCGACGAGGAGATCAGCATCGGCGATTATGTGCTCACCAACGGCACCTTGGCGGCGGCCGTTGTCATCGACGCGCTGGCGCGTTTTATCCCCGGCGTGCTGGGCGAGGAAAAGTCGTTGACGCACGAAAGCTTCACCCGCAAGTTGCTCGACTTTCCTCAATACACGCGTCCCGCGGAATATCGAGGTATGTCCGTCCCGGAAGTGCTCCTCTCCGGCAATCATACTGCGATCGAGAAGTGGCGAACCGTGGAACAGGAGCGAAAAACCCGCCAAGTCCGTCCCGATTTACTCAAATAACTCAAAGCCATGAACCCGATCATCAAAGAAATCACCGCCGCCCAGCTCAAGTCGGACGTCCCGTCGTTCCGCGTCGGCGACGGTGTCAAGGTGCACACCAAGGTGCGTGAAGGCGACAAAGAGCGCGTGCAGATTTTTGCCGGCATCGTTATCGCCCGCAAGGGCGCCGGGATGCAGGAGACGTTCACCGTCCGCCGCATCAGCTACGGCGAGGGCGTGGAGAAGGTTTTCCCGGTCCAGTCCCCCAACGTCGAGAAGATCGAGGTCGAGCGCCAGTCCGAGCCGATGCGCGCCCGCCTTTACTACCTCCGCGACCGCAAGGGCAAGGCCGCCATGGCGATCAAGGAAGTCCGCGCCGACAAGCGCGTCGGCGCCTGATCCGAGCGTTTTTTCAGTCTTAAAAAAGGCGAACCCAAGCGGTTCGCCTTTTTTGTGCCCAGATTCTGCTTTCCCGTGCCGGAAGCGGTGCTTAATCCTTGGCCCGCCTTCTCATGACCCTCCCGACCGAAATTCTCGCCAAAGCCGCCAACCAAGCCCGCGGGCTCGCCATCGACGCCATCCACAAGTGCGCCTCGGGCCACCTTGGCCTCCCGCTCGGATCGGCCGAAGTCGGCGCCGCGCTCTTCGGCAGCCTGCTGGCGCACAACCCCGATCAGCCGCGCTGGCAGAACCGCGACCGCTTCATCCTCTCCGCCGGCCATGGCTCAATGTTTCTTTACAGCTGGCTCCACCTCAGCGGCTACGACCTCACGCTGGACGACCTCAAATCGTTCCGTCACCTCCACTCGAAGACCCCGGGCCATCCGGAGTTTCACGAGACACCCGGCGTCGAGTGCACCACCGGTCCGCTGGGCCAAGGTATTGCCAACGCCGTCGGCATGGCGGTCGCGGGCCAGATGGCCGCGGCGCGCTTCAACACCGCGGAGCACGCGCTGTTCGACTACCGCGTGGTCTGCCTCGCGGGCGACGGCTGCATGCAGGAGGGCGTGGCCCTCGAGGCGATGGAGTTCGCCGGCCACCAGCAGCTCGGCAACCTGATCCTGATTTATGATGCCAACGACGTCACCCTCGACGCCATGGCGGACAAGACCCAGAGCCTCAACATCACCGCGCGGTTCAAGGCCATTGGCTGGGACGTGCAGACGATCGACGGCCACGACCTCGGCGCCATCACCAAGGCCTTCAAGAAGGCGCGCCGCGCCAAGAGCGGGAAGCCGCAGCTGATCATCTCGAAAACCATCATCGGCAAGGGCATTCCCGAAGTCGCCGGAACCGCCAAGGGCCACGGCGAGGGTGGGGCGAAGTTTGCCGACGGCGCCCGCGCCGGTCTCGGCCTGCCGGCCGGCGAGCACTTCTATGTCAGCGACGACGTCCGCGCCTACTTTGCCGCCCACAAGAAGCGCCTCGTCCGCGCCGCCAACAAGTGGCAGCGCACCTTCAAGGCGTGGCGCGCGGCGAATCCCGAAAAGGCTGCCGAGCTCGACTCTGCTGCGACGACGCCCAGCGCCGCCCAGTTGCTGGAATCGATTCCGGTGTTCCCCGCCGATGCCAAGCACGGCGGCACCCGCGCGGCCGGTCGCGATGTTCTCCAACCGCTGGCCGCGAAGCTACCCCTCCTCATCGGGGGCAGCGCCGACCTCTACGGTTCCACGCTGAACTACATTGCGACGGCCTCGGATTTTGACCCGGCGCATCGTGATGGCCGCAACATCCGCTTCGGCATCCGTGAGCACGCGATGGCCTCGATCGCCAACGGCTTGGCTTACGACGGCCTGTTCCGCTCGAGTGTCGCGACCTTCCTTGTGTTCGCCGACTACTCCCGTCCGGCGATGCGTCTGGCCGCTTTGGCCAGGCTTCCGGTGGTCTACGTTTACACGCACGACTCGATCGGCGTCGGCGAAGACGGTCCAACCCACCAGCCGGTGGAAACGATTTCGGCGCTCCGGCTCATCCCCGGCTTCGAGGTGATTCGCCCCGGCGACGCCGAGGAAGTTGCGGGTGCTTTTGCCGCAGCCTTGGCACGCACGGACGGCCCGACCCTCATCGCGCTTAGCCGTCAAGGTGTGCCGCTGCTCAATGAGATCCCGGCCGAGACGCGGCGAACCGGCGTCCAGCAAGGCGGCTATGTGGCCGTGCGCGAAAGCGGCGAGCTGACCCATATCCTGCTCGCGTCCGGCACCGAGCTGCATCTCGCGGTGGCCGCCGCGAAGGAATTGGGCTCCGGTGTCCGCGTGGTATCCATGCCTTCGATGGAAGTCTTTGAGCGTCAATCCGCCGAGTATCGCGCCAGTGTGTTGCCGGCTTCCTGCACCCGCCGCGTGGCCATTGAGGCCGGCGTGACCGCCCTTTGGCACCGATATGTCGGGCCGCAGGGCAAGGTGATCGGCATCGATCGTTTTGGTCTCAGCGCCCCGGGTCCGGTGATCTTCAAGGAACTCGGGATTACGTCCGAGGCCCTAGTCGCCGCCGCGCGTTCGCTCTGAGTTTCCGCCTGACCGGTCCCGCGTGTGCGCGACCGGCGGGGCAGGGGACATTGGGTGGTTGTGACAATTTCGGGTTTTTTTGGCCGGTAGGCTTGCAATTATGATTAGCCGCCTAACTAT
>JAPOIC010000228.1 GCA_029979145.1 Opitutaceae bacterium | reverse complement strand
CTACGTCGCGCGCTTCATCGAGCGCCACCCCGAATACCAGGACCTCCTCCCGGATTGATGTAGGGAGGGATTTCCAAATCCCGCCGCGATGAGCAAAGCACGTTCGCTGAGGTGGGGAATGGAATCCCCGCCCTCCATCTCCCTCCCCGAGAGCGCCGGCGTCCCGCCGGCATTCCGACGCCGCCCTTGACACCCGCGTCCGCCCCGGCCTTCCTCGCCCCCGCAACATGATCTCCTCCGCCAAAGCGATTGCTTCGAGCTCCGTCCACGCCTCCGTGGTCGCAGTCTCCGCTATTGTCGTCGCCAACGCGCCGCGAGGGGTCTGAGTGCAATCACACGCAACCCGCCCCTCCGGTCCCAAGCCGGAGGGTTTTTTATTCTCCGGCCGGGAAAGGGAGGTGGCAACCACGCCATACCATGCATCCCATCACCGCCGAAACCCCGTTTCACCGCCTCTGGCCGCAAGGCCGGCCGCGCCGCACGCCGTCGCCACGACCCGCGGATCCGCCACCAACGCCCCCGCCGGATTGTGGACACGATTTCCTGCTGCTGAATCCGCGGCCCGACCTCTGCGAGGCCGCCGTGGTCGCCGTTACTCCGCCAAGGTAAGCGCCGCTTGGGCCGCCGCCAACACCGCATCTGCCGCCGGCCGCACCTTGTAATCCGGGTCGCTGTGCAGGAAACGCACCGTCCCGCCCGTCACGACAAAGACGGCCGGCACGGGCAGCCAGCGCTTCGCGTCGTCGCCGGGCAGCGGCGCGAGGTCGATGTTCCACTTGCCGTATTTGGTGACAATTTCATCGGGCACCACGAAGGCCGTGCCCCAGGCATCCGACGCGTGCATGGCGCGATCGGAGAAGAGGCGGTAGGCCAGGTGATTCTTTTCGGTCGTGGCCGCCAGCGCCTCGGACCGGTCCGGGCTCAGGGCAATGATTTGGTAACCCAGCTTCAGCAGGTCGGCCTCGATGCCCTGCAGTTCTTCCAAGTGCCGGTTGCAATACGGACACCAGCCGCCGCGATAAAAGATCAGGATCGTGGGTTGGGTGCGGACGAGTGCCCCAAGGTCGACCTCCGCGCCATCGGGTGAACGCACCATCGCCGCCGGCACCGCTGACCCCACCGGGAGCGGCACGGCGGTTTCCACCGTCGTGCCGGGAGCGCCCGCGAGCGCGAGCGGCAGCAAGGAAAGGAGCAAGGCGGTGAAGCAGCGTTTCATCGGGAGTGCGAGTCGAGGTGGCCGGCAATATTCCTTAATGTTCGCCAGCGTAGTCCTTTTCGCCCGCGGTCACGGCGATCGGCAGCACGTTTTCCTTCGGCGGCAGCGGGCAGGTGGCAAAGGGCGTGAAGGCGCAGGGCGGGTTGAGGGCCTTGTTGAAATCGATCACCACTTTTCCGTCCACCGGCGGATCCGCGTAGACGAAGCGGGCGGCGCCATAGGTTTCGCGTCCGCTGGTCTCGTCGGCGATGATCAGAAACAACGGCTCGCCCAGCGTCTCCTGCAGCGGCAGGAGCTCGATCTTCCGGCCCTCGCGCTCAAACACGACCTTGCCCAGCACCAGCGCCGGGGATTCCTGGCCGAGAATGTTGGCGATCATCACTTCGCGCGGCTTGTCGAACGGGACCCAGTCCGCGGTGATGCGCCAGGCCGGATCAATCGGATAATAGTCAATGCCCGCGAAATTCCGGCGGCGCTCGGATTCGGTGTCCTTCACCCGCAGGGCGAATTTTTCCCCGCGCACGATCACATAGAAGCTCATCGTGCCGGCAGAGACCATCGTCGTCTCGCCGCGCCCCTCGGGCACGAGCTCGGCCGAGAGCACTTCGCGCTGATTCACCCGCACGCCCGCACCGGGCGTGACCCGCAGCATGACGCGACCGCTCTCCTCCAGCACCACCGTGCCGAGGCTCGTCGGGCCGCCCGCCAGCACCACGTCGTTGTCGGCGCCGGCGCCCACGGCGTTCTCGCCGGGCTCGAGAAAGTGCAGGCCGATCAACGAGAGCCAGCCGCTCGGCGCGGTGAGGCGGGCGGCACGCGCTTCGCGCCACGCCTCGACGGACTTCACGTAGTCATCGGTGGTTTCCTCGGCGCGCACGGTCGCGCCGAACAGGATAACGCCGCCGAGCAGGGCGGCCAGGGGTCGGGACAACATTCGCGCACGGTAGCACCCCGGCCGGGTTTTCGCCACTGGGATTTGCCGGTATCTCCGGACTCGAAAACCGGGGGCACATGCCCCAACCTCCGGCCATGCGCATCGGCATCATGACCGACATGGAAGGGCTGGCGGGCGTCGACCACTGGGAGCAGTGCTACGCGGAGGACGACGACGCGGCCACCTACCGGCACGGCCTGGAGCAATTGGCAGCGGACACGAACGCCGCCGTCGCAGGCTGTTTCGACGCCGGCGCCACCGAGGTGATCGTCTGGGACGGCCATGGGCGAAATCTCCAACAGGCCTTCACGCGGGTCGACTTGGATCCCCGTGCCCAGCTGGCCCGGGTCGTGGCGGAAAAATCGGTGCGCATCGAAGGCGTCGACGCCGACCTCGCCGGCGTCCTGATGATCGGCCAGCACGCGATGGCGGGCACGACCCGCGCCTTCCTCGATCACACCCAAAAACCGAAGGACGTCTGTCGTTTCACCATCAACGGCGAGGAACACGGCGAGATGAGCCAGTTCGCGCTTTACGCCGGCGCCGCCGGCGTGCCCCTGCTCTACGCCGCGGGCGACGAATGCCTCTGCGCCGAAGCCGCGCGCTTGTTTCCGTGGGTGCACACGACGGCCACCAAGCGCGGCACCGGTTGGTCCACCTGCAGCCTTTATCCGGTCCACGAGGTCCGCGCCGCGATTCGGCGCGACGTGGCCGACGCCATCCGCCAACGCGCCGATGCCCAGACCTGGCGGCTGACGATGCCGTTGAACCTCGCGGTGGAGTTTGCCTGGAGCGCCCTGGCGGACGAGCGCGACGGCGCTCCGGGCGTGAGCCGGCCGCACGCCCGCGTGCTGGCGTGGACCATCGACGACCCGCGTTTGATCTACGACTGGCCGCGCGCGCGGAAGCAGTGAGGGCCGGCCTATGATCGCGCAGCTCCTCGGCGGCATCGGGCTGTTTCTCCTCGGCATGCTCCTGCTGGCCGACGGCCTCAAGGCCGCAGCCGGCGAGGCGCTCAAGCGCGTCCTCACGCGCTTCACCGGTCGCACGACGTCGGCGTTTTTCTCGGGCGTGACCATCACCGCGATGGTGCAGTCATCCAGCGCCACCACGCTCGCGACCATCGGTTTCGTCAGCGCCGGGCTCCTGACCTTCGCCCAAGCCATCGGCGTCGTGATCGGCAGCAGCGTGGGCACGACCACCACCGGCTGGATCGTCTCGCTGCTCGGCCTGAAACTCAGCGTGGGGAAAATCGCGCTGCCGCTCGTGGGCATCGGCGCACTCATGCGGCTCGTGTTGAAAAATCGAGCCGCCGCCCAGCGCCGGCGGAAATCCGCGCCGACGTAACGCGCGTCGCGCCAGACATCCGGAAAACACGATAGCCCGTAGGCCGGCGCCGCGTTGCCGAGCTCGGGACACACACAGATTTCCGACTG
>JAPOIC010000008.1 GCA_029979145.1 Opitutaceae bacterium | reverse complement strand
GGCTTGGTCATGGTCAGAGGTGCATGTCTAGCAGGAATTGGTTCAGCGGATCGGGAAAGTCGGGATTGGGCGCAAAAAAAGCCGGCTTCGGGATGCGAGAGCCGGCCGGGGGAGTATCGCGGATGCTCTCAGTTAGAAGAAACGAATGGTTTTGGTGGCCATTTTGGCGTGTTCCTCGTCCGAGCAGCCCGCATTCGTGGGGGCGTCAGCCGAGGAGTCGGTAGGTTTAACCAAGTCGTTACTGATCAGGTAATTTTCGACCTCTTCGCCAGAGACGTCCGCCAACATCACGCCATCGATCTCAACGCAGGGCGAGAGGGGCTGACCGGACTTCCGCACCATCTCCGCGTAGTTCGCGCGGTCGTTGATGATGTCAATGTCCTGATATTCAAGGGCATGCTTGCGCATGATGGCGCGAACGCCATTGGACCAACCGCAGTGCGGCTTGAGGTAAGCTTTGATCGTCATGGTTATAACGTGTCCTTACAGGAGAGTCGTGCAAAGTAATGGGCGGGTTTTTGGCCCGGCAAGAGCAAGTTTGGAAAAAAACTGACATACTGTCAGATGCATAGCCCGCGCCAACCGGCGCCGCTCAGCCTACCCGGAGCCCGCGGCGGAATTCCGTGGGGGTCTGCCCGGTCTTCTGCCGGAACTGCCGGGAGAAGTAAAAGATGTCCTGAAAGCCCACGTTTTCCGCCACGCCGCCAATGGTGAGGTCTGATTCGGCGAGGAGCTGCCGGGCGCGCTCGATCCGGGCGTTAATCACATAATCCTGCGGCCGCAGACCCGTGACCTTCTGAAAGACCCGCGAGAAATGGTCCACGCTGTAGCCCGCCTGCCTGGCAAGGGCTGCCACTGCGGGTGCCTGTGCGGGGCTTTCGCGAATCCGCCCGGCCACCTCGAGCACCAGATCGCGGTGCCGCTGCTCGGTGCCCGGAGTCGGTTGGTGCAGGGCGGCGGCATGCTCCCGCGCCAACTCGATCAGCAAACCGCCCAGCAACGCATTGGCCGCCGTAGCCTCAGCACCATCCCCGACCAGTTCGACAATCCGGCGCATGATCGCGTCGACAAACTCCACCTGGCGTGAACGCAGCACCTCGAAGGGCGGTTCGAAAGCGGATAAAGGCAAATCTCGACCCGCCCGTTGCACGCCGAAATGGACATAATTCACCCCCAGCCGCGCCGCCGGATCCTGCACGGCCTCATAGTGCCGGCCGGGCCGCATCCATAGGCACACCCCGGGCCGCAAGCGGAGTTCGCCGTCGCTCGTAACCATGCGCCCGCGGCCCTCCCAGACGAACCACAGGTCGAAGTCGCGCAGCCCCTGCGCCCAGCTGCGGCCCAGATGCCAGCCGGGTTCGCAGCGGACGCGACCGCGGTGGCGGGCGACAAATTCGAGTCCGGTTGGGAAAGCCATGGAGCGGATAAGTCCAAATAATTAGCGGCGCAATGCATGGCGGCACAACCCCGGATTTGCTAGGTTGAACCCACTGCCCCACCCCCTTCGCCCATGAGCAACGCCCCCGCCCTGCAATTTGACCACGGTTCCGACATGCATGCCGCCGAGCTCTACCAGCCCGCCGGCGCCGGCTTCGGCGTGGAGCATTTCGAGGACATCGGTCCGGACGAGATCGCCCACTTCCACGAACAGGGCTACCTGATCGTCCGCCAAGCCTTCAATTCCGCCGAGGTAAAGGCCGCGCTGGAAGGCCTCGTCGATCTCATCATGGGCAAGAACCTGGATTTCACCGGCGTGATGTTCGAGTCCAAGGCGCAGGACATGCTGCCCAAACTCGGCGTCGAACAGCGCCAGGATGCCGTGCGCAAGCTGATGTTCTTCGTGGAATTCGAGCCGCGGCTGAAGGCGATCTCGCATCACCCTCAACTCATCCAGGCCGTGACCACGCTCCTCGGCGAGCGCGCCCCGCACCTGTTTCAGGACATGGCGCTGATCAAGCCGCCTCGCCTCGGCCGCGAAAAGCCGTGGCACCAAGACAACGCCTACTTCAACTACCCGCAGGGCACGCCAGTCGTCGGCGTGTGGATCGCCCTCGATGAGGCCACGATCGAGAACGGTTGCATGCAATTCATGCCCGGCCAGCACAAGACCGGCCCGCGCATCCATTTCCAGCGCCGCGACTGGCAGATCTGCGACACCGAGATCCTCGGCCAGCAATCCGTGGCCGCGCCGCTCAAGCCCGGCGGCCTCCTCTTCTTCAGCGGATTGCTCCCGCACGGCACGCCGCACAACTCGTCCAAGAAGCGCCGCCGCGCCCTGCAATTCCACTACGCCCCGGCCGACGTCACGCAGCTCCCCGACAACGAGGAGCGCCTGCGCCATTTCGGCAGCGAGGGCAAGGATGTGACCTGCTGAGGCAGATTAGCCGCCATCGGTTTCGATCGGCGGATATTCAGGCTCCGCGTCCTCGGACTCTGGCTGCGCCAGTTCTGGGTCCTCTTCGCGAATTGCCTTGGGGTCGCGTCCCTCCTTGCGCAGCGGCACGAGCGTGATTTTCACCGGATTGGGTTGGTGTTCCAGCATGCCGCCCGACATCGCATCGACGCCCGCACCGATCACACCGCCTATGAGAACGTTGCCCGCCATGCCCATGGCACCAGCCTTGGCTACTTGAGTGGTGATATTGACCGTCACGGTTTCGTAGCCTGGCTTCGACACGGTGACCGCGGCGTCGCCCTTGCGTGGGATTTTAAAACTGCTTGGGGTTGTGCCGCTCATGCCGTTCGAGAGGCGGACCTCTGCACCGCTGGGAAACGACTCAACCACCAAAGCCTCCTTGGTGCCGCGAGTGATCGTAGCGCAACCGGAGCCAAACAAGAGCACCCCGGCAGCCAGCAAGGGGCCGAGGCGGAAGAGTAAACGTCGAAGCAGAGGACAGGGGATGTTTTTCATGGGGAACACCGCCAGCGTTTCCCGTCCCGCCCCGGGGGCACCTCGCATTTTTGCCTCTCCAAAAGGAGCCGCCCCACCCCCACTTTCTCCTAGCCGCTGCGCGTGGCGTCCGCCATACCCGGGCGGATGAAAGTGCTCGTGACCGGTGCCGCCGGCTTTATCGGCTACCACGTCTGTCAGCGTCTTACCCGGACCGCCTCATGCGAGGTGCTGGGCATCGACAACCTGAACGACTACTACGACGTGGCCCTGAAGCGCGCCCGGTTGGCGGAACTCGCGGACCGCGAGAACTTCCGGTTCGTGCAGGCGGACTTCGCGGAGCCGGGCAGGCTCGCCGGCCTCTGGGCCCACTTCAAACCGGACTACGTCGTGCATCTCGGTGCGCAGGCCAATGTCCGCTACAGCGTCACCCATCCCGAGGCCTACGTGCAGAGCAACCTCGTCGGCTTCTTCAACGTCCTCGAGGCCGCGCGCGCGCCCCCGCCGAAGCACACGGTGTTTGCGTCGTCCAGCAGTGTCTACGGCGCACACACCGCGATCCCCTTCGCGGAGGATGCCGACGTGACCAAGCCCCTCTCTTTCTACGGCGCCACCAAGCAGGCCAACGAAGTCATGGCCCACAGCTACGCGCACCTGCACGGGCTCATGCTCACCGGCCTGCGCTTCTTCAACGTCTACGGCCCGTGGGGCCGGCCCGACACCGCGCCTACACTCTTCGCCAAGGCCATCTTTGACGGCGAGCCGATCAACCTCTTCGCCGAGGGCAAAGCCCGCCGGGACTTCACCTACATCGACGACATCACCGACGGCGTGCTGAAGGTCCTGCTCTACCCGCCCAGCGAGCAACCAGTGCCACCCTTCCGGTTGTTCAACATCGGCCATCACCGGCCGGTGGAAATGCTGCTCTTCGTGCGCATGCTCGAGCAGCTCATCGGCCGCGAAGCCAAGCTGAACCTCCAGCCCGCGCAGCCGGCCGACGTGCCCGAGACCTGCGCCTCGCTCGACCGCATCCAGACCGCCGTCGGCTACACCCCGCGCGTCCCGCTCGAGGACGGCCTCCGGCGCTTCGTCGAGTGGTTCAAATCCTACTACTACCTCTCCCCCTGAAGCGCCCCACCCCCTGCTCTCCATCGAGGAGCAAGTTGTAACATAATACGTTACAAACTGCTCCCACCAGATGGGCCGAGAGCGCCGCGTGGGGAGGCGCGAGGGCCTGACTTTTCACCGCATGAAAACCGTCCTGCTGCTC
Source organism: Opitutaceae bacterium (assembly GCA_029979145.1). Taxonomy (GTDB): domain Bacteria; phylum Verrucomicrobiota; class Verrucomicrobiia; order Opitutales; family Opitutaceae; genus Cephaloticoccus. The sequence continues at coordinate 17,107 of JAPOIC010000008.1, read as the reverse complement.
GTCTGTTCCAACGTGTTCATGACCCTCGCTTGGTATGGGCACCTGAAGTTCAAGTTCCTCGAGGGCCGTTCCCTCCTCATCGTCATCCTCGTCTCCTGGGGCATCGCCCTGCTGGAATACTGCTTCATGGTCCCCGCCAACCGGCTGGGCTACCTCTCCGGCACCTTCACGGGCTACCAGCTCAAGATCATCCAAGAGGTCATCACCCTCGCGGTCTTCGTGGGCTTCGCTTGGTTCGTGCTCAAGGAGCGGTTCACCTGGAACTACGCCGTGAGCTTCGGCTTCCTGCTCCTCGCTGTCTGGTTTGCCACCGCTTTCAAGCCCGGCGCCTCATAAGGGCGCACTCCGTCCTTGCCTGCCTCCGGCGCGCCGCGAAAGTCTGCTGACATAACCCTGTCAGTCCCCTTCGTTAGGATCTACCCACTACTCAACCCAACCATTTATGTCGAAAGCCGCCCCTGCCAAATCCACCGCCGTCGCCACCGCTGCCGCCAGCCGCGAAAAGAACATCGAGCTCGCCGTCTCGAGTATCACCAAGCAATTCGGCGAGGGCTCGATCATGCGCCTCGGCAGCAACGCCCACATGAACGTGGAGACGCTGAGCACGGGTTCGCTCGCGGTTGACCTCGCTCTCGGCGTCGGCGGCCTGCCCAAGGGCCGCATCATCGAAATCTACGGTCCGGAATCTTCCGGCAAAACCACCTTCTGTCTCAGCGTCATCGCCGAGGCCCAGAAGCTCGGCGGTCTCGCGGCCTTCATCGACGTCGAGCACGCGCTCGATCCGAAGTATGCCCGCATCGCCGGCGTCAACCTCGACGACCTGCTCGTCTCGCAGCCGGACTCCGGCGAGGACGCGCTCAACATCATGGAGACGTTGATCCGCTCGAACTCCATCGACGTCATCGTCCTCGACTCCGTCGCCGCCCTCACGACCCGGGCTGAGCTCGACGGCCAGATGGGCGACGCCACCGTCGGCGCCCAAGCCCGCCTCATGTCGCAGGCCATGCGCCGCCTCACCGCGGTCGTCAACAAGACCAACTGCGTCTGCATTTTCACCAACCAGATCCGCGAGAAGATTGGCGTGATGTTTGGCAACCCTGAGACCACCTCCGGCGGTCGCGCCCTCAAGTTCTTCGCCAGCGTGCGCATCGACATTCGCCGCCGCGACCAGATCAAGACGCCCGACGGCAAGGTCGTCGGCAACCGCACTAAGATCAATGTCGTGAAGAACAAGGTCGCCCCGCCATTCACCGAGGCCGAGTTCGACATCATGTATGACGAAGGCATCTCCGCCACCGGTTCGCTGCTCGACCTCGGCATCGAGCACAAGATTCTCGAGAAACGCGGCGCATGGATTTCCTTCGAGGGCGAACTCATCGGTCAGGGCCGCGACGCCGCCAAGCTCGCGATCCGCGAAAAGCCCGATCTCGCCGCCAAACTCAAGGAAGCCGTCATGGGCAAGGTCAACGTCAAGGGCGGCGAAAGCGTCACCGGCGAGGCCGAGGAAGCGTCCTGAGCCGGACTTCCCCACGCTTGGTCATTCTGAGCAGCACGAAGAATCCAGTGGCCGGTCCGCCTGCTATCAGTGCACTGGATTCTTCACTGCGTTCAGAATGACAGAAACGGGTTGAGCGGTCTTAACTTGGTCCGGACCCGTTTCATTTCATGTCCCTGCTGACCTGCGACAAGATCCAGATTCGCGATCCCTTCGTGCTGCCGGTGGCGGCGGACGGGCACTACTATCTCTACGGCACCACTGACAAAGAACCTTGGCGCGATGACACCGGCATCGGGTTCGATGCCTACCGCAGCACCGACCTTCAGCACTGGGCAGGTCCGTTTCCCATCTTTCGTCCGGGCGTGGGATTCTGGGGCACGCATCATTTCTGGGCGCCAGAGGTGCACGCATGGCGGGGACGCTATTTCATGTTCGCGAGCTTCAAGGGCACGACCGCGTCGCGCGGCACCGCCATCCTCGTGGCGGACGATCCGCTGGGGCCGTTCGTCCCGCACAGCGACGGTGCGCTGACGCCGGCCGACGCGGATTGCCTCGACGGCACACTGCATGTCGCCGCCAACGGCCAGCCGTGGATGATTTTCAGCCGCGACTGGCCCGCGATTCGCATCGGGCGCTATTCCGCCGTGCCCTTGACCGACGATCTGCGCGCAACCGGGGGCGAGCCGATCGAATTGTTTCCCGTCAACGCCGCACCGTGGGTCATCGTGCCGCCTTGGGCCAAGGACGGACCGTGCTACGTGGCCGACGGGGCGTTCCCGTTTCACTTCGCCGACGGTCGCCTCGCACTGCTCTTTTCGAGTTGGACCCAATCCGGCTACGCCACCGGCATCGCGCACAGCGAATCCAACACGCTCGCCGGTCCGTGGCGGATCGAGGCCGAGCCGATCTTCGATCGCAATGGCGGCCACGCGATGTTGTTCACCGATTTCTCAGGCCAGCGTCGGCTGACGCTGCACCAACCCAACGAGCCTGCACCCGAACACCCGCGCTTCTTTGCATGCCGCGAGGTTGCGGGATCACTCCGGCTCGGCTAGGCACGACGCATGAAAAGCCGCATCCTGCTGTTCTGCGTCGGTCTCGTGGCCAGCCTCGTTTCCGTCAGCGCCGAGCCCGTGCGGATCCTGATGACGACCGGTCTCGGTGAGATCGAACTCGAGCTTTATCCCGACCAAGCCCCCGGCACCGTGGAAAACTTTCTCCGTTACGTGGACGGCGGATTCTACGACGGCGGCGTGTTTCACCGCACGGTCACGCCCGAAAACCAACCCCACAACCTCATCCGCATCGAGGTCATCCAAGGCGGCATCAATCCCGCGCGTGAGGAAGAGGGCGAACCGCCCATCCCGCTGGAGCGCACCAACACCACGGGTCTGAAGCACCGCGACGGCGTAATCTCGATGGCCCGGCTCGCGCCCAACACCGCCACATCGGACTTCTTTATCTGCATCAACGACCAGCCGGAGCTCGATTGCGGCGGCAAACGCAACCCCGACGGCCAAGGGTTCGCCGCCTTCGGCCAAGTGACGCGCGGCATGGAGGTCGTTCGCGCCATCCAAGCGGCCCCCCACGAGGCCCAAGCCCTTCAGCCGCCCGTGTCGATCCTTTCGGTGCGACGGATCCCCGCCGACTGACCACACCGAGGGCCTTGGGTGAAATCCCGGAGGCCGGCAATCAGGTCGGATTCTGCGGGCAACACGAGGCGCTTAATACCGAGGTTCGCGCGGGTTTGTCCGTTGCCCAGGGACTGTTTCCGGGCTTGGCTGCCGCCGTATCATGTCGAGCGCCGATCCATTTCCAACTGATCCGGTCTTCCACGTGCGCGACCTGACCAAGGTCTATGGTGACGGCAGCGCGGAAGTGCGGGCGCTCGACGGCGTGGACCTCGATTGCAATCGCGGAGAGTTTGTCGTCGTGCTCGGCGCATCCGGCAGCGGCAAGTCCACCCTGCTCAATCTGCTCGGCGGACTCGACACGCCAACAACCGGCGTCCTGCACTACCACGGCTGGGACCTCGGTGGCGCCGACGAATCGGGACTCACCCGCTACCGTCGCGACGCAGTGGGCTTCGTGTTTCAATTCTACAATCTCATCCCCAGCCTCACCGCGCGCGAAAACGTCGCGCTCATCACGGAGATCGCGGCCGATCCCATGACCCCGGAGGAAGCCCTGGAGTTGGTCGGACTCGGCGCGCGCATGGATCACTTTCCCGCGCAGCTTTCGGGCGGCGAACAACAGCGCGTCGCGATTGCCCGCGCCATTGCCAAGCGTCCGTCCGTGCTGCTGTGCGACGAGCCCACCGGCGCCCTTGATGTGCGCACGGGCATCACCGTCCTCGAGGCGGTCGAGCGCATCAATCGTGACCTCGGCACGCTCACGCTCGTGATCACGCACAACGCCGTGATGGCCGGCATGGCCGACCGCGTGTTGACGCTCTCCGACGGCCGGATCACCGGCGAGACCCGCAACGACGTCCGCCTGCCCGCGCGCGACCTGGTCTGGTAATCCGTCATGCCCCTGCTCGACACCAAGCTGCGCCGCGACCTGCTCGGGTTGAAGTCCCAGGCCCTCGCCGTCGCGCTCGTCATGGCCTGCGGCCTCACGATGATGGTCATGACGCGCAGCCTGATCCTCACGCTGGAGAACACGCGTGACGCGTATTACCGCGACTACCGATTCGCCGAGTTGTTCGTGCGCTTGAAGCGAGCGCCAGACGCCGTTGTGCAGGACCTCGCCGCCATTCGCGGCGTCTCGGCCGTGCAAACCAGCATCGCATTGTCGGGCCGGTTGGAAATCTCCGGCGTGCCCGAGCCGGCCACGGGTTTGTTTCTCTCACTGTCCGAACAGGGCGCACCCGTGCTCGACCGCCTCTTTCTGCGCAAGGGCCGCATGCTCACGGGTCGCGCCACCCCCGGCGACGTGCTCGTCGGCGAAGCTTTCGCCGAGGCGCACGGACTACAGCCCGGCGACACGCTCTCCGCCGTGCTCTACGGCCGGCGTCAGACTCTGCGCATCGCCGGCATCGTACTTTCGCCCGAGTTCGTCTTCGAAGCACCGCCTGGATCCGCCCTGCCGGATAACCGGAGCTACGGCATTTTCTGGCTGCCCTACAAAGAACTCGCCACGTCCGCCAATATGGACGGCGCGTTCAACCAAGCGACCTTCACCCTCGCCCCCGGTGCGAGTGCCGACGCCGTGATTGCGGAAATTGATCGCGTGCTGCGGCCCTACGGCGGCCGCGGCGCCTATGATCGCGAATCTCATCCGTCGCACATCCGGCTGCGCGACGAGATCAACGTGTTGCACGGACTCTCCGTAGGGTTCCCGCTCGTGTTCCTCGGCGTGGCCGCATTCATGACCAATGCGGTGATGAGTCGGCAGATCACGCTGCAGCGCGAACAGATCGCCATCCTCAAGGCCTTTGGCTTCACCAACCGTGAAATCGGCGGTCACTACTTGAAATTTGCCCTCGTGATCGTGTTGGTCGGCACCCTGCTTGGCATCCTCGGCTGCATTGGGCTCGGGCACAAACTGGTCGACATGTATCACCTGCTTTTCCGGTTTCCGCATCTCGATTTCCAGCTCGCGCGCGGCGTGCTCGTGGCCGCCGCGGCCGTGAGCTGCGTCGCCGCGATTGCCGGCGTGTGGGGCGCCGTCCGCGCCGCCGTGCGCCTCCCGCCCGCCGAAGCGATGCGCCCCGAACCGCCGGCACGCTACCGGCCGGCGATGTTCGAGCGGCTGCGGTTCGGGCGCTCGTTCACGCCCTCGATGCGCATGGCGCTGCGCAACATCGAGCGCCGACCCGCGCGCGCTGCGCTCACGTGCATCGCCCTCGCTCTCGCCACTGGCATTCTTGTGGTGCCGAGTTCGTTTCGTGACGGCATCGACCATGTGCTCGATTACCAATGGGACCTGATGCAACGGCAGACGGTTATCGCGTCGTTAATCGAGCCCGGTCCGCCGCAAGCCCTCGCCGATCTGCGACAATTGCCCGGCGTCACTCTGGCCGAACCGAATCGCGTCGCCCCAGCGGAACTGCGCGCCGGCAATCATGTGCGCCGCCTGTCCATCATCGGCCTGCCCGCGCACGCCGTGTTGAACCGCATCATCGATGCAAACGACCGCCAGCTCACGCTGCCCGCCCACGGCATCGTCTTGTCCGCCAAGCTGGCCGAGGTGCTCCAAGTGCAACCGGGTGATCCGTTGCGTGTGCGCGCCCTCGATGGCCGCCGCGCAGAATTCACCGTGCGCGTGGCGGCGCTCGCCGAGGACTTCGCCGGCACTGCGGCTTACATGGATATTGATGCCCTCAACCGCCTGCTCGGCGAAGGCGACCGCATCACCGGCGCCTACCTCGCCGTCGCTGCGGGGGCCTGGCCGGACTTTCTTGCGGCCGTGCGCGAGACGCCGCGCACCGGCGCCATTGTCAACAAGCAGGCCATCCGCGACGGTTTTCGCAAAACCACCGCCGAAAGCATCGGACTCATCCAAAAAATCTACCTCACCTTCGCCACGGTGGTCGCGTTCGGTATTATCTACAACAGCGCGCGCATTTCGCTCTCCGAGCGCCAGCGCGAACTCGCGACGCTGCGCGTCGTGGGTTTCACGCGCGGCGAGGTCGGCGCGGTGCTCGTCGGTGAACTCGTCATCCTTACGTTGATCGCCCTGCCACTCGGCCTCGTCATCGGCTCGGGCCTGGCTGGTGCAATCCTCCAAACGGTCAACACCGAGTTCGTGCGGCTGCCCCTCATCCTGACACCAGCGAACTACGCGTTTGCCGTGCTGGTGGTGACCGTGGCATCACTTGTGTCCGCCACCCTCGCCTGCCGCCGGCTCAACCAGCTCGACCTCGTGGGCGTGCTCAAGGCCCGCGATTGATTTTCCCATGAACGCATTCCCTTCCTCCCCGCGCGCGGATCGACCGGCGGCCCCCCGCCGCTGGACCCGCGCCCTGCCCTGGCTCGGCGGCGCCGCTTTGATCGCCTTGATCGTGGTGGGGCTCTGGCCGAAGCCACTGCCCGCGGAAGTGGCGGTCGTGGCGCGCGGCCCCCTGCAGGTGACCGTGAGCGAAGAAGGCACGACGCGCCTGCAACATCGCTACACCGTCTCCAGTCCCGTGGCGGGATTGCTGCGCCGCATCGATTTGAAACCCGGCGCCGCCGTGGTCGCCGGCGAGACCGTCATCGCCACGCTGGATACGCGCGGCGCCGATCTGCTCGACGCCCGCACGCGGGCGCAGGCCGAGGCGCAGGTGCAGGCCGCCGAGGCCGCGCTGGCGCAGGTCGCCGCGCAGCAGGTCGCCGCAGCCGCCACCGCCGCCCTCGCCTCCACCGAATTCGAACGTATTCAAAAACTCTACACTTCGGGTTCCGCCTCGCGCCAGGAATTCGACACCGCCGAGCTGCGCGCCACCCGCGCCGCCCAGGACGCGCGCGCCGCGGACTTCGCGCACCAGGTCGCGCAACACCAACTCACGCAGGCGCGCGCGGTGCTGGCGCGCGGCCACGAAGACTCTGCGAATGATGCGCCCTTCATCATCACCTCCCCCGTCGGTGGACGCCTGCTGAAGGTTTTCCAAGAGAGCGAGCGCGTCGTGCCCGCGGGTTTTCCCTTGGTCGAGGTCGGCGACCCCACGGAATTGGAAGCGCGGATCGAAGTGCTGTCACGCGACGCCGTGGCCATCGCCCCCGGTGCCGCGGTTAAGCTGCACAAATGGGGCGGATCCGAACCGCTGCGCGGCCGCGTGCGCGTGGTGGAGCCGGCCGCTTTCACCAAGATCTCTTCTCTCGGCGTAGAGGAACAGCGTGTCTACGTGATCGTAGACCTGCTCGACCCTCCGGCGGCGCGGACATCACTCGGCGACTCTTATCGCGTCGAGGCCGCCATCGTCACGTGGTCCGAGCCTTCCGTGCTCAAAGCTCCCGCCGGCGCCTTTTTCCAGCGCGGCACGCAATGGCAGACCTTTGTGCTGAAAGGCGGGCAGGCCCAACTGCGCGAGGTCGAGGTGGGCCATGGCAACGGTTTGGAGACCGAGGTGATCGCCGGTCTGTCGGAAGGCGATCGCGTCGTGGTCTATCCCGGTGACCGCATGGCCGACGGCGTTCGGGTCACGCCGATGACCGTGGCCGCGCAGTGACCTTTCCCGTCGCGGCAGTCGTCGCGCTTTTATTTTTGCGTTTGCCCGGCCGCCGGGTTGCCTGCGTGACATGGCTTCGCCGCAGGACACCATCGTCGCCCTGGCCACGCCGGCCGGCACGTCCGCGATCGCACTTTTGCGTATCAGCGGACAAGATACCGCGCGCCTGGCCCGCGACCTGACCGGTGGCGAACCGCCGCCGCGCACCGCCCAGCGCGTCGACTACCGCGACCGCCAGGGGACGCTGCTCGACGACATCCTGTGCACGTTTTTTCGCGGCCCGGCTTCCTACACCGGCGAGGACACCTTGGAGATTACCTGTCACGGCAACCCCTACCTCGCCCAACGCATCTTGGAAGACCTGATCGCACGGGGCTGCCGCGCGGCCGAGCCCGGGGAGTTTACGCAGCGGGCGTTTCTGAATGGCCGGATGGATTTGAGCCAGGCGGAGGCGGTGATGGATCTCATTCACGCCCGGGGCGAGCGCGCTCTTGCCGCGGCCAATCAGCAACTGCGCGGTGCGTTAGGTCGGCATGTAACCGCGATGATCGAGCGACTGCTGGGCGCCCTGGCGCGCATCGAGGCCTATATTGATTTTCCCGAGGAAGACCTGCCCCCCGAGGACCAGAGCTTGGTGATCAAGGAGTTGGAAAACCTCCAAGCCGATGTATCGAAGTTGTTGGCCACCAACCATTACGGTTCGGTTTTGCGCGATGGTCTCGGCGTGGTCATTTTGGGTGAGCCGAATGCGGGCAAGAGTTCACTCCTAAACGCCTTGGTCGGCCGCGAACGCGCCCTGGTCAGCGATACGCCCGGCACCACGCGCGATTACTTGGAGGAGCGCATCTTGCTCGGTGAGCATTGCCTTCGGTTGATCGACACGGCCGGGTTGAACCCGAAGCCCGAGGCCATCGAGCAGCGCGGCATTGCCCTCTCGCTCGAGCGATTGGCGGAGGCCGATCTGGTCCTGCTCGTGCTGGACCGGAGCCGATCCCCACCCGTCTTGTCCGCCGAGGTCTTGGACCAGCTGCAACCTAAGCGGACTCTGATCGTGCTGAACAAGCAGGACCTGCCGGCCGACGCCCAGTCGGCAGCTGCCTGGGCCGACTTCGAGCGCGTTGAGGTTTCAGCCCTCACCGGCCACGGACTGGACGCGCTCAAGCAGGCGCTGACAGCCAGGGCGCAGTCGTTCCACGTGGAACTTGGCGATGAATTGATTGCGATCAACGCCCGGCACGCCGACGCCTTAGCCCGAGCTAGTGAAGGCCTGTCCCTTTCACAAACATTGCTTAAGTTAAACCACCCCATTGAGTTAGTTTCGAGCGAGCTGCGCGGCGTGCTGGCCAATTTGGGGGAGATTGCCGGCAAGGTGGATAATGAGCGGATGCTCGATCAACTCTTCGCCAGCTTCTGTATCGGAAAGTAGATCCGGCCGTGAAATACAATCACCCCCCCTATGACGTGATCGTTTGTGGCGCCGGCCATGCCGGTGTCGAGGCGTGTCTGGCAACATCACGGATGGGCGCCTCTACCCTGCTGCTGACGGGCAACATCGACACAATTGCCCAGATGAGCTGCAACCCGGCCATTGGCGGCCAAGCCAAGGGCCAGATCGTGCGCGAGATCGATGCCTTGGGTGGCGAGATGGCGATCAACACAGACCTGACGGGCATCCAGTTTCGGCTCTTGAATGAGTCCAAGGGCCTGGCGGTCCGGTCGCCGCGGGCGCAATGCGACAAGAAAGCGTATCAGCATCGGCTCAAACACACGCTCGAGCTGCAGCCCAATCTGGAAGTCTTTCAGGCCTTGGTCACGGGACTGATCTTTGACCACGGCCGTGTCGTCGGCGTGAAGACAAACCTCGACCTGGAATTCCATGGCCAAACCGTCATCGTGACAACGGGCACGTTTTTGCGCGGGCTCATGCATATCGGCCAAAACAAGAACGAAGGCGGCCGCTTGGGCGATTTCACGGCCAAGACACTGTCGGGGAGTTTTCTTGAAGCCGGCATCGAACTGCAGCGCCTAAAAACCGGGACGCCGCCGCGGCTGCTGGGCCGCAGTCTGAATTTCACCAAAATGCAGGAACAGCGCGGCGACGCCACGCCGACGCTGTTCGCGTTCCACGACACGCGGGATCCGGACTTATTGTTCCACGTGGAACAAACTGGCGAAACCCGGCTCGGCTGGACGCCTGGATCCAACCAAGTCTCGTGCTGGATGACCCATACCACCGAGGAGACCGCGCGCTTGGTTCGCGACAACCTCAACCGCTCGGCGCTTTACGGCGGCGAGATCGAGGGGGTGGGGCCGCGCTACTGTCCGAGCATCGAGGACAAGTTTGTGCGGTTCGCCGACAAGCCCCGCCATTTGCTCTTCCTCGAACCCGAGGGACGCTCAACGAACGAATACTATGTCAATGGGCTCTCCACGAGCCTGCCGTTCGACGTCCAGCTCGCCATGGTGCGCAGCGTTCCCGGCATGGAAAACGCCCATCTGCTGCGGCCGGCCTATGCCGTCGAATACGACTTCGCGCCGCCGACCCAGCTCTTCGCCTCGCTGGAATCCAAGAAGGTCGAAAACCTCTTTTTCGCCGGCCAGATCAATGGCACTTCCGGCTACGAGGAAGCCGCATGCCAAGGCTTGGTGGCCGGCGTCAACGCCGTCCAAAAGGTGAGGGGAGGAGAGCCCCTGATTATCGGTCGTCACGAGGGCTACATCGGTGTCCTGATTGATGATCTGGTGACCAAGGGCACCTCCGAACCCTACCGCATGCTTACAAGCCGCGCGGAACACCGCTTGCTCTTTAATCACGGCAGTGCGGAAGCTCGCCTGGGGCATCACGCAAAACGCCTTAACCTTTTATCCCATAATCGTTTAAGTCGAATCGAATCCAAAATCGCCACTCAAGAACACTGGCAGGCCTGGCTGGAGCGCGAGCGTCACGGCGGCAAGACTTGGGGCGACCTGATTCGGCGCGGTGAACCGGACGAATCTCTGCCCGCCGAATTCCAGAAGCTCGACGCTACCATCCGCGAGGAAGTCCTCTACCGAGTGCGTTACCAGGGTTACTTGGAACGCGAGCGCCGGCAGATCGCGCGCATGGCCGATGTCGAAGCCATTCGCATCCCGCCGGACTTTGACTTCTTGGCCCTCCGCGGCCTCCGCAAAGAGGGCGCCCAAAAGCTTCACGCGCTGCGTCCGCTCACCCTTGGCCAAGCCGGCCGCATCAGCGGCGTGAACCCGTCCGACGTCAGCGTGCTGATGATCCATCTGGCGGCGAACCGACGGGCCCAAGCTACACCCCCAACCGGCGCAGACGAGTAGGGCGCCAGCCGCGCGCTTTTACCGTTGTAACATTTGTGAAACGGGTGCTGATTTCTCTCGTGTGACACGGTTGCCACAATAGCCTCGCCAGACCATGTCGGAGACAAAACCCAAGAAAATCCTGGTGGTGGACGATGAGCCGGATGTCACGGATCTGCTGGCCTACACGCTCAAGTCCAAAGGCTTCACCGTCGAGGCGATCAACAACCCAAACGCCAGCGTCGGCTTCGCCCGCACCTTTCTCCCTGATTTGGTCATCCTCGACGTGATGATGCCCGAGTTGAACGGCATCCAGATCTGCCGGATGCTGCGCACGGATCCCGCGCTGAAGAGCGTGCCGGTCATTTTCCTCACCGCCAAGGCCGAGGAGGGCGATCGGATCCAAGGGTTGGAAAGCGGCGCCGACGACTATGTGAGCAAACCATTCAGCACCAAGGAATTAGTCCTTCGCGTGCAGTCCATCCTCCGCCGCACGGGTGAGGTCGGCCAAGCCGAGGCCAAGCTCCTGCAGATCGGCTCCATCACCCTGGACGTCGCACGCCATGAGGTGACCTTGCATGGTCGGGCCATCGACCTGACCGCCACGGAATTCAAACTCCTGCGCCTATTGATGGAGCGCCGCGGCCGCGTGCAGACCCGCGAGCACCTCTTGATCAACGTCTGGAACTACGAGACCGAAATCGAGACCCGCACCGTCGACACCCATGTGCGCCGGCTGCGTGAAAAACTCGGCGACCAGGCCGACTGGATCGAAACCATCCGCGGGGTGGGCTACCGCATGGCCGAGCAACGGGCCGTGAATGTCTGATGGCGTGGCTGCTGTCCCTCTTTCTCGCCATCTGCTTGGGTGTCGCCCTCTACAAATTGCGGCAACACCGCTTGAGCCTGCGCGCGCTTGAGCAGGCCGTCCGGCAACGCCAACGCTTTCTCCAAGAAGAAGGTCCCGCGCAATTCGGGCCTGACTGGGTGCGCTTGTGCGACGCCCTCAATGCTTCCTCGGAGGAACTCAACCGGCTCCAGCAATACCGCACCAGCCAGCTCGCGCAGCTCGAGGCGACCCTCGGCAGTTTGCAGGAAGCGGTGCTCATCGTCGACGACCGCAACCACATCCTCCTCGCGAACAACGCGCTGCAGGCGATCTTCCCCGACGCGCAAAACATCCTTGGCACGCGCCTCGAGCTCGTGCTCCACAGCCGGGAATTTCTTGATTACGTCGAGGCCGTGCGCACCGGGGCGCCCGGGCCCCTGAAACCCATCGAGTTTGCCCGCGGTGGCGACTCCGTCTGGGCCGAGGTCACCGGCACGCTCGTGCCGCCGCTCGACAATCAGAAGGACCAGTGGGCGCTCTTTGTTTTGCACGACATCACGCGCCAGCGCCGGCTTGAGGCGGTGCGTAAGGAATTCGTCGCCAACGTCTCTCACGAGCTGCGCACGCCGCTCAGCGTGATCAAGGGCTACATCGAGACCCTCGTCGATGCGCACCGCGAAATTCCGCGCGAGGATCGCGATAAATTTCTGCACACCATCCAGCGTCACACCGAGCGCCTGAACTCGTTGTTGGAAGACCTGCTCACGCTCTCGCGCCTTGAATCCATCAACCCCGGACTCGCCCGCGAGTCGACGTCGCTCGCCACGCTGATCGGCGGCATTCTTGACGACTACCGTGGCCGTCCCGCCGCCGCGCAACACCGTCTCAATATCTCGCTCGATGCCGCCGTGGGCACGGCGCTGATCGATCCATTGAAGATCACGCAGATTTTCGAAAACCTCCTCGATAACGCCCTGAAATACACGCCGCCGGGCTCGCACATCGACATCGCGACGAAGCTGCGCGACAAGGAGATCGAAGTCAGCATTCGCGACAATGGCCCGGGCATCCCGGCGGAGGATCTGCCACACATTTTTGAGCGCTTCTACCGCGTCGACAAAGGTCGCTCCCGCGAGAAAGGCGGCACCGGCCTCGGCCTCAGCATCGTGAAACACATCGTCCAGCTGCACGGCGGACGCGTCTGGGCGGAAAGCAAGCCGGGGCAGGGGAGTGCGTTCGTCTTCACCTTGCCGCTGCGCGACTGAGCGCAACGCCGGCCTTGCGCCCGGCCGGATGGCCGCCTAGCGACCAAGGCCGATGCCGATCGAAACCGCCCAAGCCGTCACCGCCTCCCGCGTCGCGCACCTGCAATCGCAGCTCGCCGCCAAGGTGGCCGACTGGACCGGCCCCGTGACGCTCGAGATCGGCTGCGGTCACGGCCATTTCATGGCGGCTTACGCCGCGGCGCACCCGGATGAGCGCTGCCTCGCCATTGATATCATTGTCGACCGCCTGGAGCGCGCCCAGCGCAAGACCGACCGCGCCGGGCTCACCAACGTCGCCTTCCTTCGCGCCGAGGCTGGACTCTTCATCGATCATCTGCCGGCGGCGCTCCAGCTGCAGCGCGTGTTCGTGCTCTTTCCCGATCCCTGGCCCAAGCGGCGCCATCACAAGAACCGGCTCCTGCAGGCGGATTTCCTGCATCGCCTAGCAGAGCGCTGCAACGCCTACGCGCGGCTAGGTTTTCGCACGGACCACGCGCCGTATTTCGAGGAAGTGGTTGCGCTGCTGGCCGAACATCCCGACTGGCACCTGATCGACGAGCCGTGGCGGTTTGAACAGGCCACCGTCTTCCAGAACCGCGCCCCGGCCTTCCAATCCTGTCAGGCGGCCTTGCGGAGCCGGGCATAAGCAGCGCCCCGTCCGCGACACCGCAAAGGCTTATGACGGTGCCGTTGCACGAATATCACCGCTTCGAGGGTTGACGCCAACAGTACCGGTTACCTACTAGTCTTCGTTTCAAACCCTCATTATCCGCTTCACGACGCCATGTCCCGAGTCCGTATCCTTGCTATTACCGCCCTGTTCCTTTGCACGGGCCTGAGCGCGTTCGCGAGCGTCACCCCGGCCGCCGGCAAGCTGATCGATTTTGGCAACGGCTGGGCCATCACCAACAGTATGGCGACGGGCTGGCTGGTCTCTTTGGTCATCGCGCTCGTCATCGTCTGGATCATCGGCAAGCCCAGCATTCTCCCCACCAAGCGTCAGGCGGTGTTTGAATCCGTGCTCGAGGCCCTGCGCGATCTGTTCGAGCCGATCGTTGGCAAGAAGGCCTTCCCGGCCGCGTTCCCGCTGCTCGTCACGCTGTTTCTCTTCATTTTGATCCAAAACTGGTCCGGCCTGCTCCCCGGCGTCGGCACCGTCGGCATGGGTCACACCGATGCGGAAGGTCATTTCCATATGACCAGCCCATTCATCCGACCCTTCACCGCGGATTTTAACAGCACGATTGCCCTCGCGCTGATCTCCTTCGGCGGCTGGCTCATCCTCATCTTCAAGTTCGCCGGCCCCAAGGTCATCCTCTGGGACCTCTTCGGCAACAAAGCCGACAAGGCCGAGACGCCCGGCTGGCTCTACCCGATCCTCTCGATTGTCTTCCTCGTGGTCGGCCTCATCGAGGTGTTCTCGATTAGCATCCGCCCCTTCACCCTTTCGGTCCGCCTCTTCGGCAACGTCTTCGGCGGTGAGAACCTCCTGCACGGCACCGGCTTCATTTTCGTGTTCTACTTCATGGAGATGCTCGTCGGCCTGATTCAGGCTACGGTGTTCACCCTTCTCTCGGCCGTCTACATCGGCCTCATCACCAACCACGACGAAGGTCATCACGACGACGACCACGCGCACGCCGAGTCGCACCACTGATCCCTTTCCCGTCGGGAGTGTGCCCATGAGCGCACACGGCGGAAAACCCACAACCTAAAACATAACCATCATGTCCCTCATCCTCGCTGAAATCACTGGCAACCTCGCCAGCGCGTTCGGTCTGCTCGGCGCCGCCATCGGCGTCGGCCTCATCGGCAACAAGGCCGCCGAAGCCGTCGGCCGTAACCCCGGCGCTTCCGGCAAGATCCTCGTCCAGGCCATCATCGGCATGGCGCTCGCCGAAGGTCTCGGCATTCTGGCGCTGTTCCTCGCCAAGTAAGTCATTTCGAATCCTTCAGAACCGGCCGCGGCGGCCTGAAACCCCGCGGCCCATCCCTTTCCTCCCATGTTGTCGTCCCTCCTGCTTGCTGTCACCGAAGCCGCCGGCCATGCCGCTGCCGCTGAGCCCGGCGTGATCGAAAAATTCGGCATCGAGCCGAAATACGTCATCATGCAGGCGGTCAGCTTCCTGATCCTGTTCGTCGTCATCTACAAGTTCGGCATCAAGCCGACCCTCTCGACGATTGAGGAGCGCAATGCCAAGATCGACTCCGGCCTCAAGTATGCCGAGGAGATGAAGGCCAAGCTCGACGCCGCGCACCAGGAAAGCGCAGACATTGTCAAGCAGGCCCAAGGCAAGGCCGGCGAAATCATCAACGAGGCCCGCGCCAGCGCGAAGGACTTCCTCGACAAGCAGACGCAGGAAGCCACCCAGAAGGCCAACGACCTCATCGCCAAGGCGCAGCAGGCCATCGAGCTCGAGCGCCGCAAGACCATCGCCGAGGCCCGCGAGGAAATCGCCCGCCTCGTCATCGCGACCACTGAGCGCGTCCTCGCCAAGCAGCTGACCGACGCCGAGCGCGCCGCCTACAACGAGACCGCCGCCCGCGAGCTCAACGTCGTCTGATTTAATTTCCCATGGCCGCCGCCGACAAAGCCACGCAGCAACTCGCCCGCCAGCTCTTCACGCTGAGCCTCGTCAACGGCTCCGTGTCCGCCGCGCAGGTCGAGGGCGTCCTTGCCTACTTGGAGAAGCACCCGCCGGCGCAGCCGAAGCAGGTGCTCCTCGCCTACCGCCGCCTCATCGCCCGCGAACTGGCCAAGAGCCGGGTCGTCGTCGAGCACGCCGGCCCCGTCACCGACGGCATCCTGCGCTCCCTCGAAGGCGCGCTGACGCAGAAATACAAGCGCCAGATCACCGCCTCGGCCATCCAGAACGCCGCGCTCATCGCCGGCCTCCGCCTCCGCATCGGCGACGATATCTACGAAGCCTCCGTCGCCGGCCAGCTGGAGCAACTCTCCGCCTGATCCCTTTCACAAAATCCCAACCCTTCCCGCAGCAGCCATGAGCACCGTCCTCGAACAAATCGAACAACAGATCGCCAAACTCTCCAACAAGGCGGTCAAGAAGAACACCGGCACCATCCGCACCGTCGCCGACGGCGTCGCCAAGATCGACGGCCTGTCCGACGTGATGTATAACGAGATGGTCCAGTTCCCCGGCGGCGCCACCGGCATCGCGCTGAACTTGGAACAGGACGAGGTCGGCTGCGTCGTCCTCGGCGACGTCTCCCAGCTGAAGGAAGGCGATGAAGTCTTCACCACCGGCAAGCTCCTCTCCGTGCCCGTCGGCAAATCCCTCCTCGGCCGCGCGGTCGACGCCCTCGGCAATCCCGTGGACGGCAAGGGCCCAATCGAGACCAAGGAGCGCTACCCGGTCGAGAAGATCGCCCCCGGCATCATCGCCCGCAAGTCGGTCGACCAGCCCCTCTTCACCGGCATCATGGCCATCGACTCCATGATCCCAATCGGCCGCGGCCAGCGCGAGCTCATCATCGGCGACCGCGGCACCGGCAAGACCACCATCGCGATCGACACCATCATCAACCAGGCGAAGATGAACAAGGTCGGCCTCGCTTCCGGCGACCCGAAGTTCCGCCCGGTGTATTCCATCTACGTCGCCGTCGGCCAGAAGAACTCCAACATCGTGCGCACCATCTCGGCCCTCGAGGCCGCCGGCGCCCTGGAGTATACGATCCTCGTCACGGCCCCCGCCGCCGACAACACCGCCAACCAGTTCCTCGCCCCGTTCTCCGGCGCCGCGATGGGCGAGTGGTTCATGGAAAACGGCATGGATGCCCTCATCGTTTACGATGACCTCTCCAAGCACGCCGTCGCCTACCGCCAGATCTCGCTCATCCTGAAGCGCCCCTCCGGCCGCGAAGCCTACCCGGGCGACGTGTTCTATCTCCACAGCCGCCTCCTCGAGCGCTCCGCCCGTCTCGACGGCAAGGGCTCGCTCACCGCGCTCCCGATCATCGAGACTCAGGCCGGCGACGTCTCGGCCTACATCCCGACCAACGTGATCTCGATCACCGACGGCCAGATCTTCCTTGAG
>JAPOIC010000280.1 GCA_029979145.1 Opitutaceae bacterium | reverse complement strand
GGCCCCGGCCTGGCGGCATGCCTTGCGGTGGGGCTGGCGGCCGCCAAGTCGCTTGCGCTCGCGCTAAAGGTGCCCGTCTGGGGCGTGAATCATCTGCGGGCTCATGCCTTTTCGCCGTTCATTGCGACTCACGCGGCGGCCCCCGACGATTTCGATATCCGCCTGGAGCGGCTGTTGCCGCATCTCGGCCTCATCGTTTCCGGCGGTAACACGTTGCTCATCGCGATTGATCGCGAGCGACAGATTAGGGTGCTGGCCGGGACGCGCGACGATGCTGCGGGCGAGGCCCTCGACAAAGGGGCGAAGTTGCTTGGACTCGGCTACCCGGGTGGTCCTTGGGTGGAACGCGCGGCTCGGGAGGGCAATCCGGCGGCCTTCGATTTTCCGCGCGGACTGGGTCGGCGCGACAACCTAGAATTCAGTTTCTCCGGCCTGAAGACCAGCCTGCGTTACACCTTGGAAAAAATGCCGGTGGCGGAAGTGCAGCGTCGTTTGCCAGACTTGTGTGCGAGTTATCAGCAAGCGGTGCTGGACGCGTTACAACGGAAACTCGACTTCGCGTTTGCCGGCGGAGACTACGCGAGCATCGGCTTGTCGGGCGGGGTGGCCAACAACCTGAAGTTGCGCGAGGCCGTAACGGCATTTTCGACCAAACGCGGAGTGCCGGCGTTGGTGGCTCAGTCGCGTCACACCGGCGACAACGCGGGTATGATCGCCTTTGGTGCGTGGGTCGACCGATCAGGCGTGGACCGCGCGAGCGGCCTGCGGCTTTCGATTGCCCCGGACGCGGCGGCGGGAGCGCCGGGATTGGTTCAGGCGTAGTCGCGCCGCAGGTTGCTGGGCAGGATGCCGAGTTCCTCGCGATACTTGGCAACAGTGCGCCGGGCGATATTGAGGCCGCGTTCCTGCAGCTTCTTCACGATGGCTTGGTCGCTCAACGGCGCGGTCTTGTCCTCGATCGTGATGAGGTCGGCGATCAACTCCTTGACGCTGGTGTTGGAGACGGACGCACCGCTCTCGGCCTGATAACCCGTCGTAAAGAAAAACTTGAATTCGAACACCCCGTGGGGGGTCTTGAGGTATTTGTTGGCGATGGCCCGGCTGACCGTGGTCTCGTGCACGCCGACGATGTCGGCCACCTGCGTCATGGTCAGCGGCTTGAGTTGCGACACGCCGTGCTCGAAGAAGCTGATTTGTGCCTTCAGGATTTCGCGGGTGATGCGCTCGATGGTGCGCTGGCGTTGCTCGATGGAATCGATGAGGAACTTGCCGGAACGCATCCGCTCGCGGAGGTAGTCGCGCTCGGACTTGGACAAAGTGCCCTTGGCGATCAGCTCGCGGTAGGTGTTGGAGATGCGCAGGCGGGGGATGTAGTCGCTGTTGAGCGTCACTTGCCATTCGCCGTCGTCATCCTTGTAGATCGTCACATCGGGTTCGACGACGCGGTTGGTGTCCTCGCTGAAGCGCCGGCCGGGCGCGGGGTCGAGTTTGCCGATGACCTCGATGGCGCGTTGGATATCCTCGGGCGTGGCGCCGAGTTTGCGTGCAAGTTCCGGAATTCGACGGCGGGCCAGCAGGTCGAAGTGATCGCGCACGATGCGCGCGGCGAGGGAAGTGCCGCGGTCGGCGACGGTCAGTTGCTGCAACAGGCACTCTTCGAGGGACTGGCTGCCGATGCCCGGCGGGTCGAAGGTGCGGAGGACTTGGGCGGCGGCTTGAATGTCCGTGAGCGCCAGACCGGATTGCAGGGCGGCGTCGGCGGGGCTCTGGGTCAGGAACCCGCGCTCATCAATGTTGCCGATCAGATAACGCAAGGCCTCGTGTTCTCCGGGCGGCAGTCCGGCCACGTCGGCCTGTTGCATGAGGTGTTCCTGAAGGGAGGGCGTGCTGACCAGGGAATCGAAAAAGTGCTGCCGTTTTTCGGCGTCGTCGTTGGTGTAGGGCTGCGCGCCGCCCGCCTGGCTCATGTAGTCGCGCCAGTCCTCGTCGAGCTTGCCGAGGATTTCGAACTCCTTGGAGAAATCGAGTTCCTCGCGTTCGCCATTTTCGCTGGCGGCGGAATCCTCAGCTTCGCCGGTGGGGGCGTCGAGACTGATGTCGTCCGGCGGCAGCTCCTCGAGCGTGGGATTGCTCTGCAGTTCTTCCAGGATCTCCGTGCGCAGGTCCGTGGCCGCGACCTGCAGAATTTTCAGCGATTGCCGCAGCTGCGGCGCGAGGACCAGCGACTGGTTTTGGCGCTGGCGCAGGTCGTGACTATAGCCGGGCCCGCTCATGAAGAACAATCGACTGTTGGATCAGGTTCATGCTCCGGGGCGTGAGCTGTAGACCGGGGGGCGCGAGTCGTTGTTTTCGATAGCAAAGAGTTCCTTGAGGTAGACCCCGAGCTTCTCAATCGTGGGGCCGTAGCGTTCGCTGGAGAGGTAGAGCTCGAG
>JAPOIC010000038.1 GCA_029979145.1 Opitutaceae bacterium | reverse complement strand
CAAAGCAGGTGGGCGGGCGACGCCAAGGCGCAATCTGAACTTCCAGCCTGCCGGATGCCGCGAGCGGTCGAGCCCGGCGGTGGTGGGACCGTGCCTCAGGTCGTAGCCGTAGGCCCGCTCGTTGCCGGCCATGGGCTCGACGAAGAGGATGGGAAAATATTCCGCGGCGTCCGGTGAACGGCGGCCCTCGCCCGTGACAAATTGGAAAACCTTGCCGCTTTCGGCGGGCTCCTGTGCCTCGACGGCCGCCCGGTTGGCGTGCGGCACAATCGGGACCCACTCCAGCGCCGTGATGCCGTGGTAGCGCTGGAGAATCTCGTGGGCGGCGGTGGCGAATTCCGCCGCGGTTACGCGGTTGGAACCGACGAAGAGATTGCGCAGGCCGAAGAGCGCGCTCTCAAAATTGAGCATGATTTCGCGAACGAGCGCGCTGTGGTTCTCGGCGCGACGGGCAAAATCGTCCTGCAGGTGGCGTTGCTGGTCCTGGCGCGTGAGGTCAAAACTCGCCAAAGACAGACAGACGCCCAAGGCGGCAACGGCGGCGACCAGGCTGCGGCGGCGCAACAAGACTCTCTGCGCTTGGGGCGACATGCGAGGCCCCGCACACTGGCGACCGGGCCGCGTCGCGGCAAGGGCGATAACCCCGGCCGCGCCATTTCCCGGCTCAGCCCGTGTAGGGGAGGGGGAAGCGACCGGTCAACGCGAGCACCCGGGCCTTGGCGGCGGCGGTGGCGGCGTCCTGCTCCGGGGTGCCCACGGCGGCGAGCACGGTGTCGATGCAGTCCGCGATCTCGACCATGTCGGCCTCGACCATGCCGCGCGTGGTGACGGCGGGCGTGCCGAGCCGGATGCCCGAGCCCTGGAAGGGCGAACGGGTTTCGAAGGGCACGGTGTTCTTGTTGCAGGTGATGTTGGCGTGATCGAGGGCGGCCTGGGCGACCTTGCCGGTGAGCTCGGCGAACTTGCCCCGCAGGTCGATCAACATCAGGTGGTTGTCGGTGCCGTCGGAGATGATCTTGTAGCCCTTGGCGATCATGGCGCCGGCGAGGGCCCGGGCGTTGGCGATGACTTGGCCGGAGTAAGTCTTGAAGGCGGGTTTGAGGCACTCGCCGAAGCAAACCGCCTTCGCGGCGATCACGTGCTCGAGCGGGCCGCCCTGGCCGCCGGGGAACACGGCGGAATCGATGGCCTTGGCGTGCTCGGCCTTGCAGAGAATGAGGCCGCCGCGCGGACCGCGCAGGGTCTTGTGCGTGGTGGTGGTGACGAAGTCGGCATGCGGCACCGGAGACGGGTGGTGGCCGGAGGCGACGAGACCGGCGATGTGCGCGATGTCGGCGAACAGATACGCGCCAACCGAGCGGGCGATCTCGCCCATCTTTGCAAAGTCGATGACCCGCGAGTAAGCGCTGGCGCCGACGGTGATCATTTTCGGCTGCTCGCGCTGGGCGACGGCGGCGAGTTCATCGTAGTCGATCAGGCCATTGTCCTCGCGGACGCCGTATTGGACGAACTGGTAGAGCTTGCCGGAGAAGTTGGCGGGATTGCCGTGCGTCAGGTGGCCGCCGTGGCTGAGGTTCATGCCGAGGATCTTGTCGCCGGGCTGGAGCACGGCGGTGTAGACCGCGAAATTGGCCTGCGAACCGGAATGCGGCTGGACGTTGGCGTGGTCGGCGCCGAAGAGCTGCTTGGCGCGGTCGATCGCGAGCTGCTCGATCACGTCGACATGCTCGCAACCGCCATACCAGCGCTTGCCGGGATAACCCTCGGCATACTTGTTGGTCAGCACGCTGCCCTGCGCCTCCATGACGGCAGGGTAGGTGAAGTTTTCGGAAGCGATCAGCTCGATGTGACCTTGCTGGCGGGCGAGCTCGGCCGCGATGGCGGCGTGGACTTCCGGATCGAGGGATTTGAGCGGCGTGGCGGTGAGCATGACGAGGCCAGTGAAAGGACCCAGAAAGCCCGGGGCTGGCAAAGGTTTTCTGTGCCGAACCCCGTCATCAACCGCCCCGGAGCGTCAACTTGCGCCGACTAGGCCTCGGACGTGCGCGAGGATGGACGGGACGGCCTCGACGATTTCGTCGCGACATAGCTCGTAAAGCTTGAGCGGGCCGCCGAAGGGATCGCCGATTTCGCGGTCCGAGCCCGGGGGCGTGAACTCACGGAAAAGGTGGAGATTTTTGGGTGCGGGGTTGGCCTGAACCTGAATCATCGCGCGGTGTGTCTCGGTCATGCAAAGCACGAGGAGGGCCTCATCGAGCATCTCCTGGGTGAGCGCCTGGCTGCGTTGATCCTTGATGTCGATGCCCACCTTGCGCAGCGCGTAGACGGAGTTTTCCGAAACGATTTCCCCGTCGCGCGCGGCGACGCCGGCGGAGATCACCGGGATGGAACGCAGGGGCTGAGGCTCGGCCGCCAAGGCGTGCCGCAACAGGCCTTCGCCCATAGGGCTGCGGCAGATGTTGGCGGTGCAGACGACGACGATGGGGCCGGGACCGGGCATGACGGGGTATGGGATACGATTTGCCGAAAAACGCAAAGGCCGACTCGTCAGCGCGGGCGCAACGCGCTCCAAGCCTGATAGACATGCACGGCACGTTGCACGGCGAGGTCGAGGGGCGCGGCGGGAGTTGGCGCGGGCGTATCGGTCAGTTCTGGTTCCGGCTCCTCCTCCAGCCATTCGCCGTGGGCGCGCGCCTCAAGGATCGCGGCCTCATCGTATCGGGGCTTCGTGCCAACCGGCGCGAGCAAAGTGGCGAGGTCGGAATCGGCGGAAAGGGCGTCGTAGGCCTGGCGTTCGACCTCGGGTGCGGTGGCGATTGCGATATCAGGTTGGAAATCTTTGGCGGGCGGGCCGATCACGAGCAGGCCAGTGTGCGGGGCGAGCCGGCCGAGCAGGCGACGGAGCTCGGGCGAGGTCTCGACATTGGCGAGGACGAGGACCGGGGCCGCCGGCTTGGCTTGGCGTTCGATCCAGCCGAGCAGCGGGGGCACGACCGCGCCGCCGCCGGCAGCATAACGCAGGTCGAGCACCACGGCACCAGCGAGTTCGGTAACCGGCAGGTCGGCGACGACGGAGGCAACGCGGACGTAGTTGAGTCCTGGAACCAGCTCGCGTGTGAACGGCGCGGCGGAAACGGCGAGGGTGCCGAGCGCGAAGAAAATCAGGGCGGAGACGCGCTTCATTGGCGCTGGAGCTGACGGGCCCCGATGTCGCGACGGAAGTATTTCGTGCGGCAAGTGATGGCGTCGCACGCGGCGTAGGCCTCGGCGGTAGCGGCGGCGAGAGTTGGACCGGTGGCGGTGACGCCGAGGACGCGACCGCCGTTGGTCACGAGTTCGCCGGCAGCGTTGCGCGCGGTGCCGGCATGGAAAACGGTGACGTTGTGCGCCAGCGGCGGGATGGTGATGACGTCGCCCTTGGGATAGTTCTCGGGATAACCTTGGGCCGCGATTACGACGCAGAGGGTGTAGTCATTTTTCACGCGCAGCTCCGTGCCGGCGAGTTCGCCGCGGGCGGCCTTCCACAGCAGGTCGAGCAAGTCGGTCTCCAAGCGAGGGAGCACGACCTGGGTCTCGGGATCGCCGAAGCGCGTGTTGTATTCGATCACGCTCGGGCCGGCGGGCGTGAGCATGATGCCGATGAAGAGCGTGCCGCGAAAATCGATGCCCTCGTCGGCGATGGCGTTGACCGAAGGGCGGACGATTTCGTTTTCAATGCGCTGCAGGATGGCCGGCGTGACGACCTCGGCCGGCGAGTAGGTGCCCATGCCGCCGGTGTTCGGGCCGGTGTCGCCGTCGCCGATGCGTTTGTGGTCCTGCGAGGTTGGCAGGATGACGTATTCGCGGCCGGAGACGACGACGAGGATGGAGGTCTCTTCGCCGACGAGGCAGTCCTCGATGAGGATATTGCTGCTGCTCGCACCGAACTTGCCGGCGAACATCTCGCGAACGGCGGCCTCGGCCTCGGCGTCGGTCTGCGCGACGATCACGCCCTTACCCGCGGCGAGGCCGTCGGCCTTGACCACGATCGGCGCTGGATGCGCCTTGAGGTAGGCGAGGGCCGGGGCCTCGGCGGCGAAGATGCCGGCCGCGGCGGTGGGAATACGGTATTTGAGGAGGATTTCCTTGGTGAAAATCTTGGAGGCCTCGAGCCGGGCGCCGTCGGCCTTGGGGCCGTAAACAGGGAGTCCGGCGGCGAGCAATTGATCGGAGAGTCCTAGAGCCAGCGGCACCTCGGGACCGACGACGACGAAGTCGACTTTTTCGGCCTGCGCGAGGGCGACGAGACCGGCGACATCGTCGGCCGCGACGGGAAAGCAGGTCGCGTCGGCGGCGATGCCGGCATTGCCGGGCGCGCAGATAACCCGCGGGCCGGCGGGCGAGGCGAGGAGGGAGCGGACGAGCGTGTGCTCGCGGCCGCCGGCGCCGACGACGAGGACAGAAGAGGGGAGAGGCATCGTTTTAGGTGTTAGGTTTTAGGTCGGAGGCAACAAGCTCTTAATACCTAATCCATAAATCCTAACACCTAGTCCCTAACACCTAACACCTAACACCTAACACCAGCTACAGCACCTGCAGCTTGCGGCGGTAGAAGCTTACGACCTCGTCGGGGTCGTCGGTGAACAAGACGTAATCGGCCATCCACGCGGGGGCGCGTTTGTCCGAGATCATCTGCTCGATCTGCTTGCGCAGGCTGCCCCAGAACTTGGCGTTGAAGAAGACGTAGGGCACGCGCGGACGGATCCCGAGCTTCAGGTTGCAGAGCTCGATGCCGATTTCCTCGAGGGTGCCGACGCCGCCGACGTTGAAGATGCAGAAATCCGCGGCCTCGAACCATTTTTGTCGGAAGTGCCGGGAGTTTTCTTGGAAGGTGTTGAAGAAATCCACGCCGAGCTCGGGGGGCTGGGCCTCGAGCTCGAGGAAGCAGGCGCCGGTGAGCGCGCCCTTGTCGCGGGCCTGGTCCGTGGCGAGGCGCATGACACCGCCGCCGCCGCCGGTGAGGACGCCGAGGTTGCCGCCGAGGAAGCCGGTGAGCTTGTCGACGAGCGAGGAGATGCGGTCGGTGTCGGCTTGGTCGAGGACCACGGCGGAACCGTAGAACGCGAGGATGGTGCTTTCCTGAAATTTGCGGGCCATTTCCTCGCGCACGAAGAAGCCGTGATCGCGCTTGTAGGTGTGGAGGTAGAGGTCCTTGGTCAGCTCGTCATACCAGTAGACCTTGATACCGAGGTTGTAGAACGTATCGAGCCGCGCGTGGGCGTTGCTGGAGAGGAAGTAGCCGTGGGTGCGGGAGGCGCGGCGGAAGATGATCCGGCGCAGCTTGAGGTCGGCCAGACGCGTGATGAGCTCCATGTGCTCGAGGAGGTCGGGGAAGTAATCCACCACGAGCGTGTCGGCGTCCTCCGGTCCGGTGTCGACGGCCTGGATCATGGTGTGGCTGCCGACGGGGCAGGCCTCGCCTTGAAGGAGCTTGCGCAGCTCGTCGTCGTTGGCGCGGACGAAGACCGTGCGGTTTTCCATCGTTGCGCTCTGGCCGCGGACGGTGATGCGGGTCTTGGGCGCGGGCGCGCCGGTGTCGCGCGCGGGGGATTCGTCGAGGCACTTGAACAGGCCTTGGGCCGTGCCGAGGAGCCGCTGGCGCTTGCGTGTGAGGGTCTTGAGCTCGGGATCGGTGGGCGGGGGGGCGCGGAAAATCTCGACGGACACCATGGGATTCACGACGGGGTGTTCGCCGGTGTTGTAAACCTCGAGCATGATGTTCGTGCCGAACGTTTTCACCGGGTCGAGCAGGATGGCGCTGGTGTGCAGGCCGAAGTTGCCCTCGCCGGGGTTGAGCACGACATAGTGCTCCTTGAGATACATCGAGCAGCTGGTGAGGATGCCGGAGCGCGGCGGGATGGTGAGCGGTGAGGCGTCGTGCCGCACCTGGACCTTGTCGATGAACGAGCGGCCGGCGTAGCCGCTGACGATGTGCTCGAAGTTAATTTTCTGCAGGCGCGGGTTGAGCGTGTAGCTGACGGCGTGCGGCGTGAAAAACACCCGGCCGCTGGAGTCGATCGAGATGGTTTCGGGGAGCTTGAGAGCGTTGGCTTGGATGGCGGCCCAGATTTCGGTGCTGGAGAGCTTGGCCGCTGCCGGGGCGTAAAACAGCCGGCCGACGGGCGTGCCGGGGCGAAGGAGTTTCTGCCAGTAGGCCGCGTTGGGAAACGAGCCGTCGTAGAGGAAGGCCTCGGCGCGCAGGGTCACGCGGTTGCCGTCGAGTTCGGGGGTGCCGCGCAGGATCATCTCGATGCCGATGCGGGCGAGGGAACTGCGCTCGGTGAAGCGCAGCTCGGCGAGGTGGGCCTTGAGGAATTCGAACTCTTGGGGGTGGCGCGGCCAGAAGGCGAGGGTAAGGGCCACAACGTCCTTTTTGATCTTCAGGCTGAGGATCTGGCCGTCCTGGCTGGTCCAGAAAGTTTCGGGGGTCATTTGGCTTCGGAGCATGGAGTCGGCGACGACTGACACAAGTGGGGAGTAATGGGTTGCATTCGGCCGGGGGCGCTGGCACATCAGTCGGTCTTTGCGGCACATTTTCCGCGTCCCGTTTTCCCACCTACACTCACCAATCGTATGAACGTCACCCAACCCCTCAAGGCCGGCCTTCTGGCCCTCGCCGTTTCCAGCTCCCTGCTCGCGCAGGAAGTGAAGCTCAACCTCCCGTCGGGCAACACCGCCGCGACCCCGGCCGCCGCTGCCGCCCCGGCCGAGAAGTTCAGCAATGATGTCCTGGCCGAGACCTTCGGCTGGTTCATGATGGCCCGCCTGGGCATCTCCGAGCTGCAATTCACCCCGGCTGAGATCGCCGCCTTCAGCCGCGGCGTGGCCGCCGCTGCCGCCGGCAACGAACCCCCGCACGACCTCAGCGCCGTCGGCCCGCAAATGGATGAATTCGTCTCCGCCCGCCAGGCTGCCGCGATGGAGCGCGCCAAGCAGCGCAACTACGCCATGGCGGCCCAGTTCTTCGCCGCGTTGAAGAACCGCCCTGGCATCGTCACCACCGCCAGCGGCCTGGCCTACGAGATCGTGCAGCCCGGCACCGGCCCGAACGTCGCCGCCACCGACACGGTCAAAATCAACTACACCGGCATGCTGCTCAACGGTCAGGTGTTTGACAGCTCAGAGCGCCATGGCTCGGCCATGACGATTGCGATCAGCGAGGCGATACCCGGCTGGGCCGAAGGCATTCAGCACATCAACAAGGGTGGTAAGATCAAACTCTACATCCCGTCCGAGCTGGCCTACGGCGACGCCGCCGACAGTGGCATTCCGCCGGCGTCGGCCCTGATCTTCGACATCGAGGTCGTCGACATCATTCCGGCCAAATAACGCTGCGAACCGCGATCAAACTCTCAAACCTCCGCCCGAGCCGGCGGAGGTTTTTTAGTGCCCGGCGGCGGCGCGTGCGTCCGCGAGGAGCGCGGCGACGGCAGCCGGTGAAGTGTCCCACCCGCACATGAAGCGGTAGGTGCCGGGATCGCCGAAGGGATAGAACTTCCAGCCGCGTTGTTCCAAACCCGTGACGACGGCCGGGGGCAGCGACACGAACACGCCGTTGGCCTCGGTCGGAACGGAGAGGGCGCAGCCGGGCAGCGCGGAAAAACCGTCCGCGAGGCGCCGCGCCATGGTGTTGGCATGGCGGGCGTGCCGGAGCCAGACGCCGTCTTCCAGCATCGCGACCCACTGGGCGCCGGCGAAGCGCGACTTGGAGGCAAGCTGGCCGAATTGTTTCACGCGAAAGGCGAAGTCGGCGGCGAGCGCGGGGTTGAAGATGACGACGGCCTCGGTCGTGAGCATGCCGTTCTTGGTGCCGCCAAAGGAGAGCAGGTCCACGCCGGCGCGCCAGGTGAAGTCGGCCGGGGTGGCGCCACGATCGGCGAGGGCGGCGGCGGCGTTGGCGAAGCGCGCGCCGTCCAAGTGCACCGCCATGCCGTGGCGGCGGGCGACGTCGGCGATCGCGGCGATTTCCGCGGGCGTGTAGACTGTGCCCAGCTCGGTGGATTGCGTGAGCGAAACCGCGCCGGCCTTGTGGAAATGCACGCCGTGCCCCAGGTGTGCCGCGGTATCGAGCGCGGCGGGCGTGACCTTGGCGCCGGCTCCGCGGAGGCCGATAAGCTTGGAGCCGCCGGTGAAGTGCTCGGGCGCGCCGCATTCGTCGACGATGATGTGAGCCTGCTCGTGGCAGAACACACTCTGGTAGGAGCGGCAGGCGGCACTGAGCGCGAGGGCGTTGGCCATGGTGCCGTTGAAGGCGAAATGCACCGTGCACTCCGTCTCGAATACGCCCGAGATCGCGTCACGGGCGCGGACGGTCCATGCGTCGTCGCCGTAGCTCGGCGCGTGCCCGGGGTTGGCGGCTTGGACGGCGGCGAGCGCCTCGGGGCAGACGCCGGCGGTGTTGTCGCTGGCAAAGGTGTGGTGCATGCGGTGCCGGCATCCAGCCGCAAAGTCCGCGCCGCGCCAAGGCGTTTTCGTGTTTGGCAAGCAAGGGCCGAGGCCGTTGCCTTGCGCGCGGATGAATGCAGCGGATGTGAATCTCTATCTGGTCGGCTTCATGGGCACCGGCAAAAGCACGGTGGGCCGCGGCGTGGCCCGGCGCATCGGGTTCCGCCTGGTGGACAGCGATCATGAGATTGAGCGCCTGCAGGGTTGCACGATCCCGGAGATTTTTGCGCGCGACGGCGAACCGGCTTTTCGCGCGATGGAGCGGGAATTCATTGATACGGGTCATCCGGCGGCGCGAACGATCGTGGCGTGTGGCGGCGGCTTGGTGGTGCAACCGGGGATGCTTGACCTGCTGCGCACCAAGGGCGTGGTGATCTGCCTGCATGCCTCGCTGGAAACCGTGCTTGAGCGCACGATGCGGCATCGCAGCCGGCCGTTGCTCGAGGTCGAAGACCCGATGGCGCGCATTCGCGCGCTCTACGCCGAGCGCGAGTCCATCTACAAGCGCTCCGGCAGCCTCGTGCTCACGGATGCGCGTCCGCTCAATGACATCGTCGCGCACGTCGTGCGCGTGTGGCGGCGCGAGGCGGCGGACTTCGCCCGGGCGCACCGGGCCTGAACGATGGACGCCCGCGCGGAGACCTTGCGCGCGCGCCTCCTGGCGCTGGGGTTTGACGAGGTGCGCTTCGCGCGCCTGCACGACCTGCCCGACGCGCGGCTGCGCGGGTGGCTTAAGGCGGGGATGCATGCCGACATGCAGTGGATGGAGCGCACGGCGGAAAAACGCCTGCAGCCCGGGCTGGTGCTGCCGGGGGCGCGCTCGGTCGTGATGCTCGGGGTGAACTATTGGCCGGGGAAGCTGGAACAAACCGGGCCGGTCTGGGCGCGTTACGCGCTGTGGGAGGATTATCACGACACGATCAAGCCGGCGCTCGCCGTGGCGGGGCGCGAGATTGAGGCGCTGTGGGGTGTGGGTTCTGACGATTACCGCTACTACGTCGACACCGGACCGGTGTTGGAGCGGGGCTGGGCGGCGAAGGCGGGCCTGGGGTTTGCGGGCAAGAACGCCATGTTGATCTCGCGCAGTCACGGCAACTGGTTGTTTCTCGCATCGATCCTGACGACCGTTGATTTGCCGCCGGATCCGCCGGTGCGCGCGCAGGCTAGCGACTTCGCCGACACGGGCCTGCTATGCGGCAAATGCACGCGGTGCCTCGACGCCTGTCCCACGCAGGCCTTCGCTGCGCCGGGCGTGGTCGATGCGCGGCGGTGCATTTCCTACCAGACGATCGAAAACAAAGGCGTTATCCCCCGCGAATTGCGGGAGGGCATCGGCATGCACTTATACGGCTGCGACGTGTGCCTTGAGGTCTGTCCTTGGAACCGATTCGCCGCGGAAGGCCGCCGGCTCTTGCTGGCTGCGCGGCATGACCTGCCGGCATTGACGCTGGCGGAGCTTTTGGCGATGACCCCGGAGCGATTTGCCGAGGTGTTTCGGCGCACGCCGGTCAAACGGCTCAAGCTCACCGGCCTGTTGCGCAATGCCTGCGTGGTCGCGGGCAATAGTGGCGATGCCACGGTGTTGCCGGCGGTCGTGACGCTCGCCGCGCATGCGTCACCCGTGGTGCGGGTGCACGCGGTCTGGGCGGCGCGCCGGCTGGGAGGGGGCACGCAGCTGCGTGAAGCCTGGGCCGGCGAGTCCGACGCCGACGTCCTCCAGGAATACGCGTGGTGGGCGGAGCAGCCGCGGGCCTAGCGCCGAAACACCGCGTTCATGCGCTCGAGGAAGATCGCCGGCGGCCGCACGGGGCGACCTTCGCGGTCGATGAAGGCGTGCGCGCTTTCGCCGGTGGCCAGCAGTTCGTGGCCGCGCCGCACCTCATAGCTGAGGCGGATACGCAGGAGGGGTTTCTCCTTCAGCGTCGTAATGATCGTGAGTGTATCGTCGTAAACGGCAGGCCGGAGGTATTTCGCGGAAATCTCCAGCACCGGCAGGCGGTAGCCCATGGCCTCGAGGTCACGGTAGGGCAGGCCTTGCTCGCGGAGCAGGTTGGTGCGGCCGATTTCGAACCACGGCAGAAAATTCGCGTGATAGACGATGCCCATCATGTCGGTTTCCGCATAGCGGACGGTAACCTGACAGCGCGACGTGATCATGGCTTTGACTCAGGCGACAATGCCGCGAATAGCAACGCCGCGGACGCTTTCCAGTCGTGGCGCCGGGCCCATTCGCGGCCGGCCGCGCCGTAGCGGGCCCGAAGTTCAGCGTCTTCGATCAACCGGGCGAACGCGGCGGTCAGGGCTTCGGGTCGATCGGGCGGCACTAGAAGGCCGGTTTCCCCGGCGCTCATGGCCTCACTGACCCCGCCGATGTCGTGGGCCACCACCGGCAGGCCATGCGCGGCGGCTTCCAGATAGACCAGACCAAAGCCCTCGATGCTCGAACCGTGGGCGATGCTGGTCAGGGCAAAGATGTCGGCCTGGGCGTAAATCGCGCCCAGCTGTTCGTCGGGCACGTCCCCTAGGAAGCGCACTTGGAGGTCGGCCTGCGCCGCCTGCCGGCTGAGGCGGTGCTCGTAGTCGCCTTTGCTGGCCGAGCCGACCAACCAGTATTCGATTTTCGCGCGGGTGGCCGCAGGCAGCGCGGCCAAGGCGGCGAGGGTTTGCAACTGGCCCTTGCGGGGGTGCAGCCGGCCGACCGTCAGCACGACGAGGCGTCCGGTCGGCTTTATCGCGGGGGCCGTCGGTTGGTGGAAACCGTGCCGCAACGCCCCGGGCGTGAGGACGATCTTGCCGGCGGCCTCCGGGAAATGAGCCATGAGCAGATTCTTCGTGTAGTGGGTAAGCGTGCTGATGCGCACGGCGTGCCGGATCAGGCGGCGGGCAAGGGGGCGGATGAACGGATTCTGGGCGAACCGCAGGATTTCCGAGCCGTGGAAGGTCAGGAGGATGTGCCGCGGCCGGAAGGCGTGGAAAAATTGCAGCCACATTAATGTCAGTATGGGTCCCGGCTCCACGAGATAGACGGTGGCTTGGCGCAAGTGCCGGCGGTGGCGGATGAGTTGCCAGGCCAGCTTGGCCTGGCAGGAAAAGTTGTGGGAGCCCGCCAGCGGGAGGCGCACCAATCGAAACGGCCGGGGCTTTTCCGGGGTCTGCTGCGGGAGCGCCTGGGCCCAGACCTCAACATTCAATCCCTCCTGGGCGGCCGCCAAGGCCATCTCCTCTACAAATGTCGCGATGCCACCGCGGCGAGGGAAAAACTCGTGCGTGATGAAGACATGGGTCCGCGTGGGCATAAGGGGTCGAAACAGCGTTGAAGCGGCACTCAATCACCGCCACCTGCATCAGGCAAGCAAAGGGCTGTGAGGGGTTTAGATGGTCGCGGTGACCGCATTTGGGCAAACCGGATATGCTCCCGTGCGGGGCCAAGAAATGGGTTTACATTCTGAAGGTCCGTAACATACAAGGAGCGAATAATGGCAGAAGCAGCCCAGCCCGGTTCGGGCACCAACAAACCATTCACTCAGGAAGCCAAGTCCTTCACTCCGGAAGATGAGGCGGCCCTACGTGAATCCTTGAAGCGGTGCT
>JAPOIC010000100.1 GCA_029979145.1 Opitutaceae bacterium | reverse complement strand
GGTCCGGCAGACGGCCAGTCTGCCCACTCAGCCCACGACCGGTGCCACCACTGGCGACGCGGCGTCCGCATAGGTCGGTTCGCTCACGCTCTCGGGCACGTCCAAGTCGAACCATCGGGCCTTCACCAAGCGGTGGCGCAGCTGCGGGTGCAGCAACTGGCGCGTAATCGCCAGCTCGTCATCAAGGTCGCCGTCCACAAGCCGCGGGGTCGGGCTGACCGCCCGGTCAATCACGTGCACGCCCAAGACCGTCTCGTAGGCCAGGACCGTGTGACCGGCAAGCCCGCCGCCTTGACGCACATAAAACGATAACAATCTGGCGCGATGCACCGGCACGTCGCGCGCCAAGAGATCCTGCAACGCCAGCCAGCTGTCGATGAGGCAACCCATGGGCAAGGGCCCGTCCCGCCTCGCAAACGTGACCACCGCCGCCGGCAGCACTGTGTGCGTCGTGAAACCCGGATCGATCCGTTGCAGCAGCTGCGCAAACTCCGTCTTCTCTGCTTCCAGGCGACCGAGGTGCCGCGAGAAACTCCGGGTGCCATCCATGCCCGTGTAAAACCACGGGATTCCGCGACGAACGGAAAGAATCACTTGGCGCCGCGCACCGCCACCGCCGGATCAAAGCCGGTGCCCTTGGCCAAGTGCTCCGACCACTGCCGGGCGAGCCACGGCGCGTAGAGCACGCCCTTGCTGCCCAATGCGGAAAATATCCCAAGACGCGCCTGGTGCGGATGCACGCCGGCGACCGGCCGCATGTCGCGCGCCGCCAGTCGCAACCCCACCAAATGTGCGGACGGCTCGGCCACGAAACCGGTCAACCGCTCCGCGCTCCGCAACAACGTCGTCCTCGCTTCATCAGTGGGCTGCAGGTCGTCCACGCCAGGTTCATGCGTCGCCCCGATCCAAGCGCCGCCGATTTCATCCGGCACCACCCAGTGCCCGCGGTGCCGGACTTCAGACCCATCGAGCCCTGGCAACGGCGCGCGCAAGACTTCGCCCTTGGACACGGCAAAGCCCAGCGCCGCAAACGGACCGTTTCGAGCGGCTGCACCCGTGCAATCAATCACCCACCCCTCCCGTTCCGACCCCAACGCCCAGTCGAACTTTGCCTCGGTTAGCCGCCCTTCCGCGAGCCACCGCGTCCGCGCCGCCGCCAGCAAAGTTGGCACATCCACGCGGCCGGCCGGCGCCAGCACGGCATGGTCATCAGCCACCGCCGTCACCCAAGGGGTCAGCGCGCCGCGTTCCAATTTCGCCTGCGACGTCCGGCGTTCTTTTTCCGTGCGCCAATAACGACGAATTCTCAAGTCGCGCCAGAGCGGCACCCCGAAATCCGCCGCCATCGCCTGGTAAGCGGCCCGGGTTTCCGGCCAGAGTTCGTCGATCCTCCAGGTCTTTACCCAGCGCAGCCCCGTCACGGGGTTGATGATCCCCGCCGCTACGCGTGAGGCCGCGTGCGCGTGGCCGGCGTCCACCATGCGCCAGTCGATGCCAGCGCGGTCCAATGCCCAGCCCAGGACCGTTCCGGCCAGCCCCTGCCCCACGATCAAGACGCTGGCCGCCATTGCGTCCGGGCCGGCAGGTTACCTGCGCTCGGCCGCCCACAGGGCGGCGCCGACGATTCCCGCCTCGTTGAAAAACTCCGCCGGCACGAGCTTCGCGCGCGGCTTGATGTGCTTGAAAAATTTTCGGTGATCCTTGCTCACGCCGCCACCGATGATGATCAGCTCCGGCCACAGGATGT
The DNA here is from genome assembly GCA_029979145.1 of Opitutaceae bacterium. Lineage (GTDB taxonomy): Bacteria > Verrucomicrobiota > Verrucomicrobiia > Opitutales > Opitutaceae > Cephaloticoccus. Next base: position 5,481 of record JAPOIC010000100.1, on the reverse strand, counting down.
TTTCCAAGGTGTGCACATAGTCGCGCAGCTCCTTGCCCCACTCCTTATAGCTGAGGCCGCGCCGCACCTTCGCCGCCGAGGAGACGAAACGCTCCGCCGACTTCCCGCGGATCGGTAGGTGGCCCATCTCGCTGTTTTGGTAGAGCCGGCCGCCGCAGAACAACGCAGAGCCCACGCCCGTGCCCAGGGTCAACAGCAGCACGGTGCCGGTCACGCCGCGCCCCGCGCCAAAACGCGCCTCCGCCAACCCCGCGGCATCCGCGTCATTCACCAAGGCCACGCGGCAGCCAGTCGCGGCCGAAAATAATTTCACCGCATCGCAGCCGCAGAAGCATTTGTGCAGGTTGGCGGAGGTCGCGATCACCGGGCCGTGGATCACGCCCGGGAAACCGACGCCGATCGGGCCGCGCCATTTGAAATGATCCGCGAGCTGCTTGAGCGTCGCCGCCATTTCCTTCGGCGAGAGTTTCTTGTCCGTGGCGATGCGATGCCGTTCCGCGAGGAGCCGGCCGGTCTTGGTGTCAACCGGTGCGCCTTTGACGGCCGAGCCGCCGATGTCGATGCCGAGAATTTTCATGGGAAAAAGAAGATCATTCGCAGGCCGAGGCGCCGTCCGCGCCATGCGCATGCCCGTGCTCAACCTCCGCCGCCGTCGCGGCGCGCACGGCCACCACGTCGACTTCAAACGTCAGGTCGACTCCGGCCAGCGGATGATTGGCGTCCAGCGTGATGGTTTCGGCGTCCAACGCGACCACGGTCACGATCGGCGCATAACGGTCAGTGTCGGTCTGAAAACGGTCACCCACGTTCAACTCGCCTTCCACCGGGATCTGGGCCCGCGGTAGCCGTTGAATTTGACCGGCGTCATGTTCGCCGTAGGCCTTGGCGGCGGGCACCTGCACCATGCGCCGCGTGCCGGCGGGTTCGCCGCGCAGTTGCTCGTCCAAGCCATCGATGATCTGGCCCGCGCCTTCCAGGTAAGTGATGGGCTCGCCCCCCGCACTCGTGTCGAGCACGCGGCCGGCGGGATCGCGGAGCGTGTAGTGAAAGGTGACGACGTTGGGCTTCATGTTTCCTGGCGCAGGACTTGAAGCGGAGGATGGTCCGTCACGCCCCGGCCCGAAAGCAAGCCTGCGAGCACCGTGATCCCCGGCACGATCACCAAAGTTGCCGCCACCGCGGTCCACGGGAGCTGCGGCGCCACTTTGAACACAAAATGCGCCAGCAGGGCGTTGGCTCCGACCGCCAGCAGGGCGCCGGCCGCTCCGCCGAGCACGCCAAGAATCGCATATTCCACCAATTGCATCCGTGCGAGCTGGCGGCGCGTGGCTCCGAGCGTGCGCAGCAAAACCACTTCGCGGATGCGCTGGTAGCGCCCGGCCGCGACCGCCCCGGCCAGCACCACGAGCCCGGTCGCCACCGTGAAGAGCGCCATGAAACGAATCACAAAGGCGACCTTGGAGAAAATCCCGTCAAAAGTTTCGAGCAGCAGCGAAAGATCGATCGCGGACACATTGGGGAAACTCCGCACCACCGCCTGCTGCAGGCGCGCCGAGGCCCCGGCATCATCCGCCCAGGTCGCGACTACATGAAACTTTGGCGCCTCCTCCAGCACGCCCGCGGGAAACACTACGAAGAAGTTTGGTTCGATCCGGCGCCACTCCACCTTGCGCAGGCTCGTGATGCGCGTGCGGATCGGCACCCCTTGCACGTCGAACTCGATCTCGTCGCCCAGCTTGGCGCCGAGGTCCTTGACGAGATCGGCCTCAACGGAAATCGGCACGACCTCGGTGCCTTCCGGCACGCGTCCGGTGAATTCGCCGGCGACCAATTCCTCCGTTGGCGTAAGGGTGTCGCGGTAGGTGGAGCGATATTCGCGGCGCAGCGTCCAGCCGGAGATGCGCACCGATTCGTCCGCCAGGATGTCCTCCGCCAAGCGGCCGTTGAGTGCACGAATCTTCATCGTCACGATCGGCGCTTGGGCTCGGGCCGGCATGCCCTCGGCCTGCAAGAGTTCCAGCAACGGGTCGATTTGATCGTCCTGGATGTCGAAGAACATCAGGTTCGCCCGGCCGCCTCCGCCCATGCCCTCGATCTGCGCGAGCAAGGTGCCGCGCGTGAGCTGCAGCGTAAGGATGAGAAACGTGCCCAAGCCCAGCGCGAGCAGGAGCAGCACTGTGCGGTTGTTCGGTCGGTGCAGGTTGGCAATGCCTTGGCGCACCACGTAGGGCAGCTGACGCGGCGCCCAGCGGCGCGCGGCATAGGCGAGAAAGCGCGCGAGCAACCCCAGAAGCGCAAACCCCACGCCCAACGCTCCGGCAAATCCCAATCCCAGCCGCCAGCTGTGCGTCTGCCCCACGGCAAAGCCGACGACCGACGCGCCAATCACCAGCCACAGCGCTACCCGCCACGGATCCAAGCCAACGTTCTTCTCCGCCGCCATTGACCGCAATGCCGCCAGCGGCGACACCCGCCGCACGGCCAGCAACGGCAGCAAGGTAAACAACACGCAGATGACCCAACCCGATCCCATTCCGCGCAGCAGCGCGGCCCACGATAGGTGAGAGTCCACCGGCATCGGAAGCAGTCCCGCCAGCGCGGCCGGGAGCAGCAGTTGAATACCCAGCCCCACCAACCCGCCCAGCGCGGCGCCGATAAGCCCAAGCACCGCTCCTTGGATCAGATAAACCCCAAACCCCTGCCGGGCCGACGCGCCAAGGCAGCGCAGCACCGCGACGGTCGCGAGTTTCTGTTTCACGTAAACATTGATCGCGCTCGCCACCCCGATCGCCCCGAGGAACAGCGCCACGAAGCCCACGAGACTCAGAAAAGCCTGCACGTTTTCGATTGTGCGCCCCAGCCGCTCCTTGCGGCGCTCCACCGTGTCGAAGCTTAGTCGCTGGGTGGAAAATTTCTCGCGCAGGTCGGCCGCGATCGCATCGGGATCCGCCTTGGCCGGGAGTTTCATGGCCGCTTTGAAACGCAACAAGCTGCCCTTCCCCGCCAGCCCCGTCTCTGGCAACAGTGCCAGCGGGATATACGCCCGCGGCGCCAGCTGCGTGATGGCGAACGATTCGCCGGGGATGTTCTTCACTGCGCCGAACACGGTCAGCGAGCTGCGGCCCAACCGGACCTGATCGCCCACCTTCAAACCAAACTGCGCCAACAGGGTATCCTCCAAAATCACGACTTCGCCCCCGGCCGCCAATTGCGCGGCGGCATCGACCGGTTCAGTCAGGAATTCGCCGTAGAACGGGAAATGCCCCTCGACCGCGCGCACTTGCACGAGCCGGGTGCGATCCGTCTCGCCGGGGAAAACCATCATCGAAGAAAACCCCACCTCATCGGCCCGTTCGCCGCCAAGCGCCGCCAGCGCAGCATTGACGTCGTCCGCAAAAGGCTGGCGCGACACCACCACGAGGTCGGCGCCCAAGAGTCCTTTGGTTTGATCCGATACGGCCCGCTGCAGGTTGTCGCTGAACGACCCCACCGCCACGAGCGCCGCCACGCCGAGCACGATGCACAGCGAATAAAGCACCAACCGGCGACGCGACGCGCGGGAATCCCGCCAGGCCATGGTAAGGAGAAAGCGCATCAGGCTCAGTCCTCGACCACCGCGCCGCCCCGCAGCCGCAGGATGCGCTCACAGCGCGCCGCCAGTTCCAGGTCATGCGTCACGAGCACCAGCGTCGTGCCGCGTTCTCGATTGAGCCCGAAGATCAACCCAGCCATCGCGGCCGCGGTCTCGCCGTCCAGATTGCCGGTCGGCTCGTCACAAAACAGAATCTTCGGCGAATTGATGAACGCGCGCGCCAGCGCCACGCGCTGCTGTTCGCCACCGGAGAGTTGCACGGGATAGTGAACCGCGCGTTCACCCAGCCCCACCCGGGCGAGCAGCGCCTGGGCCTCGGCTTCGCGTCCGCTCTCGCCCCGCAGCTCCAGCGGCACGAGCACGTTTTCGAGCGCGGTCAGCGTCGGCACGAGCTGGAAATTTTGAAACACAAACCCCACGTGCCGGTTGCGCACGGCCGCGCGCCCATCCTCGTCGCGCTCCTCCAGGGCCTCGCCGGCGATCGCGACCGAACCGCTGCTCGGCACATCCAGCCCGGCGCACAAGCCGAGCAGGGTCGTCTTGCCACTGCCGCTCGGTCCGACAATCGCGAGGCTGGCACCGGCGCGGAGATCGAAGCTGACCTCCCGCAGGACGGTCAGGTCGCCCGCGGCGCCGGGGTAAGTCTTGGTGAGCCGCTGGACTTTGAGCATGATGTCGTCATTCATGAGCAGATGACCAACGAAAAGCAGAATCCCGCCCGAATGCCAGTTCGGCCGGTCGAATTGCCCCGCGCATGATGCGTTGGCTACTCTGCCTCGGCCTGCTCGCGGTATCAGGTATCGCCGCCGAGACCAAAACCATCGTCTGTCTTGGCGACAGCCTCACCGCGGGCTACGGCCTCGGCAACCCGGGCGCGGAGGCCTACCCGGCGTTGTTGCAGGGAAAAATCGACGCCGCCGACCGACCGTGGCGGGTCATCAACGCCGGGATCAGCGGGGACACCACCGCGGGCGGACTGCGCCGGGTCGGCTGGCTGATGCGCACCCACATCGACGTCCTCGTGCTGGCCCTCGGTGGCAACGACGGCCTGCGGGGCATCGACCCGGAGGTCACCCAAGCCAATTTGGAAGGCATCATCGACCGCGTTCGCGATCGCTATCCCCAGGTCCGGGTCATCGTCGCCGGCATGCAAATGCCCGACAATGTCGGTCCCGAATACCAAGAGCGCTATCGCCAGATTTTTCCCGCCGTAGCCGCCGCCAAGGACGCCACGCTGCTGCCCTTCCTGCTCGAGGGCGTGGGCGGCAACCCCGCCCTGAACCAGCCCGACATGATTCACCCCACGGCCGCCGGACAGAGGATTCTGGCGGAAACGGTGTGGGCCGTCCTGGAGCCCCTGCTCTGACGAGCCACTGGGAGGGTATGTTAATCAATTCCGAATCGCGGGCATCCGCCGGCTGCCGCCAAAGGTTGCATAAGTCTGGGTGAGCCTGCCTTTGCGGGGCATTTTTCCGAGGCAGTCGGGGGTTGCGGCGCGAAAAGCAGATCCACACGCTGAACCTCCCACCACCCATGTTGCGCCACTAAACCACCCTTGCCGTCGCCCTATGCGGCCTCTTGGCCGCTGCCCCGGCTTATGGCAACCTGTCAAACCTTCGGCTGACCACCTCGGCCAGTTGGACCGAAAACATCAGTCGTTCCTCCGCCGCGATCGATTGGGCCGACGCCATAACCTACCAGGTCGGAGTCACCACCGACTTTCGTCGCCAGCTAACCTCCAGCCTCACCGGCACGGCGGAATTCGGCGCCGACGTCCTGCATCGCCCCGAGTTTAACCGCAACCACGAGATCAATTTCGGCGTGCAGGGCGAACTGAAGCAAATATTCGGCCTCGGGCCGTTTGTCCCGTCGCTGACGACGACCGGCTC
>JAPOIC010000068.1 GCA_029979145.1 Opitutaceae bacterium | reverse complement strand
GGCAACTGTAGTGATTATTCCCAGTCGCCCCCGGACCCAAAAAGGCCGTTGGCATTCCGCCAACGGCCGTGACTCAAAATCAACTGAAACGAATCGTTATTTCTTGCTGATGACCGCGTAGAGCACGGCCGCAGCAATCAGACCGACGAGACCATTGGATCCCAGGTTCGAGATGATGCCGGTGAGGTTGCCGATGACGTCCACCTTGATGAACGGCACGGGCGTGCCAAACACGACTTGCAGCACGACGGTAAGCGCGAGCAGGGCGACGCCGAGCTCGGTGATCTTCTTCAGGAAACCAATGATGCTATCGATATATTGCATGTTTTGTTAGGGGTTTGAGGTTGAAACTAACCCTATGATCGACGCCCCGAAGTCTCCGCCGTTCAAAAATATAGCAATTGCCAGTCCATTGCTTTTGGCAGGTGCATTAGCACCCGTTCGACCGCCACCAAACGGATGCCGTGCACGATAGATTCCAGCCGCGGGCAGTCCGGCGAACGACGGCAGTCCGGATTTAATGTCGCCCCGCGCCCGCAGGGGCCCTTTTACTTCGGCACCCCTCCCCCACCCCATGACCCCGCTTGATTGGATTATCATCGCCGCTTACTTCGTCGTGCTCGCCACTATCGCGTGGCGCTCGTCAAAACACACCGCCACCACCACCGACTACTTTCTGGCCGGCCGCAATCTGCCCTGGTTCGTCGTGGGCTGCTCCCTGCTCGCGTCGAACATCGGCTCGGAGCACATCGTCGGCCTCGCCGGCAACGGCGCGACCAGCGGCATGGCCATGGCGCACTGGGAGCTCCACGCCTGGATCATGCTGATGCTCGGCTGGATCTTCGTGCCGTTCTATTACCGCTCGGGCGTGTTCACGATGCCGGAGTTTCTGGAACGCCGCTTCGACGGCCGCGCGCGCTGGACGCTGTCGGTCGTGTCGCTCGTGGCCTACGTGTTCACCAAGGTATCCGTCACGGTCTACGCCGGCGCGGTGGTGTTCATGACCCTGCTGCCCGACACATTTGGGTCGCCAGAAAACGCGTTCTGGATCGGCGCATTCACGACCGTGGTCCTGACGGGTATCTACACGGTCATCGGCGGACTGCGCGCCGTGGTTTACACGGAGGTGGCGCAAACCGGCCTGCTCCTCTTCGGTTCGATGTTCATCACCTGGTTCGGCCTGCAGCAGCTCGGCGGCTGGGGCGAGTTGCAGGCGGTGCTGGCGGGCAAAGCCGACACTTTTGCGCTCTGGCGGCCGTTGAGTGACCCGGATTTCCCTTGGCTCGGCATCATGATCGCCTCGCCGATCGTGGGCATCTGGTATTGGTGCACCGACCAATACATCGTGCAGCGCACGCTAGCGGCGAAGTCGCTGCGCGAAGCGCGCCGCGGCGCGATCTTTGGCGCGTTCCTAAAAGTTCTGCCCGTTTTCATCTTTCTCGTGCCCGGCCTCATCGGCTACGCGCTGCACACCAAGGGCGCGATCGCCATCCCGGCAAAGGCCGACGGCGGTATCAACGGCGACATGGTTTTCCCGACCATGGTCGCGTCGATCCTGCCCGCGGGCCTGCGCGGCATCGTGGTGGCGGGCCTGCTCTCCGCGCTGATGAGCTCGCTCGCGTCGCTGTTCAATTCCTGCGCCACGCTGTTCACCGTCGACATCTACGAAAAACTCCGCCCCGGCCGGCCGGAAAAGGAACTCGTGCGCGTCGGCCGCTGGGCCACGGCGGTGGTCGTGGGCCTTGGCGTGATCTGGATTCCAGTCATGAAGCTCGTTTCGACTGGTGGCCTTTATCAATACCTGCAAAGCGTGCAGGGCTACCTTGCGCCGCCGATCACGGCCACCTTCCTGCTCGGCCTGTTTTTCAAACGCATCAACGCGCGCGGCGCGCTCGCCGGCCTCGTGACCGGGTTCATCCTCGGCATGGCCAAGCTCACGATTCAGGCACTCGACGGCAGCGGGGCCTTGGGTGACGCCGGTCTGCTGCACGCGATCGGGTCCTACAACTTCCTCTACGCCTCAGGTTGGTTGTTCCTGATCAGCATCCTCGTGGTGGTGGGCGCTTCGCTCTCCGCCCCGGCGCCGTCGGAAGCCAAGATTAGCGGCTTGACCTATCATTCGCTGACGGATGCGCAGAAAGCCGAAACGCGCGCCTCGTGGGGCACGGCGGAAGTGGCCGGCACGGTCGTCGTGCTCGCGCTCGTGCTTGGCGTCTACGTTTACTTCAGCTTCTGGCTGAACTGAGTTTCCCCGCGCGATGATCACCCCGAATCCTCTGCTGGGCCTTGCCCTGCACGCCATCGGCGCCGTGAGCGCCGCCTTCTGCTACACGCCGCAAAAAGGCACGCGCCACTGGTCGTGGCAGACCTACTGGCTCGCCCAGGCGTCGGTTTGCTGGCTCGCGCTGCCGTTCCTCGGCGCGTGGCTGACCGTGCCAGAGCTCGGCCGCGTGCTAGCGGAGGCGCCGCGCTCGGCGATGCTCACGAGCTTCGGCCTGGGCGCGTTGTATGGCGTGGGCGGCACGGCTTTCGGCGTGGCGATCCGTTACCTCGGGTTCTCGCTCACCTACGCCATTGCCATCGGCATCTCCTGCGTGCTCGGCACCTTGTTGCCGGCGCTGTGGCAAGGCGAGCTCGCGGCGATCTGGCAGAAACCCGGCGCGGGTTTTGTGCTCACGGGCATCGTCATCGGCGCGGCCGGTATTTTTGCGTCAGGTTTGGCCGGACGTTACAAGGAGCTGGATCGCGGCGGCCAGAGCAACGACTTCAACCTCGCGAAGGGCCTGCCGCTCTGCCTCCTCGCCGGCGTGCTGTCGGCGGTTTACGGCTTCGCGCTCGCGGCGGGGCAGCCGATCGCGGACGTCGCCGCGGCGCATGGCGCGGGTCATTTCCAAGGCAACGCGATCTACATTTTCTCCAACACCGGTGCGTTTCTCACCACGGCAGTTTACAGCCTGTGGCTGCACGCGAAGCACAAGACCCTCGGCGAATACGTGGAGTTGCCCGCGGGCGGCGAGAACTCGCGGTTGCCGTTGAACTTCGCCTTGGCGTTGCTCACGGGCTGCCTCTGGTATGGCCAGTTTTTCTTCTACGGCTTGGCGCACGTGCGCATGGGCGATTACCAGTTCTCCAGCTGGGCGCTGCACATGATCATGCTCGTGTTGTTCAGCAGCCTCGCGGGTTTCATCTGGCGCGAGTGGGCCGGCTGCAAGCCGCGCACGTGGACGCTCCTCGGGCTTGCACTGGTGATACTCGTGGGCGCCGTGCTCTCGCTGGCCTACGGCAATTTCCTTGGCGACACCGGCGCCGGACACTGAGTAAATTTCATGACTCCGACGAACTGGGCCTTCGCGCGCCATCCGTCCAACCCCGTGCTGCCGGCGGTGCCGGGCACGTGGATGGAGGCGCAGACCGCCAATCCCGACCTGCTGCTCCGTCGCGGCACGTATTTCCTCTATTTCCGCGGCCAACGTGACGGCCATGACCGCATCGGCGTGGCCACCATTCCGCGCGAGCAATTCGATGGCGTGACCTGGCAGATCCGGCCCGAGCCCGTAATCGAAGTCGGCCCGCCCGGCTCGTGGGACGAGGATCACGCGCTGGATCCGGCGACCGTGGAGGTGAACGGCACGGTGTTTCTTTACTACTCCGCCGTCTGCCCGCGCGTGCACCGCAGCATTTGCGTCGCCACGTCGGCCGACGGCGTGACCTTCACCAAGAATTCGGGCAACCCGGTCGTGATCGGTGGCGGGCCGGAGATCGTGTGGCGCGACGGCACGTTCTTTCTGTTCTACTGGAAAGACGTGCCCGGCAGCACCGGCTTCCAACTGCACCTCGCTACGTCGACTGACGGATTCAATTTCACGCCATATCAAGCCGAACCCATTCTTCCCGTCGGCCCCGCCGGTGCGTGGGACAGCTACACGGTCGAGACCCCGCGCATCGCCCTTTGGGACGGCGTCTATCATCTGTTTTATTGCGGCTCGGATCGTTTCAGCGATTACCCCGCGCACGCCGGCCTCGCGACGTCCACCGACCTGATCCATTGGACGAAACACCCGCAGCCCGTTTTCGAGCGCGGCGCGCCCGGCGCGTGGGACGAAGGCGCGATCTGGTTCACCACCGTCGAGCGCATCAACGGCACCTACTACCTCTGGTATGAAGGCTACGGCGGCGGCGACTCGCGCAACGTGGAATACGGCAGCTACCTGCAGGGCGGAAAATCCCAGGTGGGCCTTGCGACTTTCCGTCCGCCCTCCTGACGCGACGAGAACGTCTATTCCTCCCGCCCCATCGGCGGGCCACCGAAACCGCCGCCGGGCGGCGGCCCGCGACGCGCGAAGCTCCGGTCGGGCGTGCCTTTTAAGTAGCGTGGGATGAATGGGAAATCCGTCGTGAGCACGTAGTAATACGTGCCGTCGGGAAACTCGGGCGTGACGCCGAAACGTCCGCTGCATTCGTCGAGGTCGCCAGCGCCGGCATACTCGTAGTCCTCGACGAACACGCCATCGTAGGTGCCGCCGGGCTGGCCATTGACGGTCGCACGCTGGCCGGACTTCAGGCGATAACCGGACCTGAGCGCGACCACCCCGCTCGTGGAATCATTGGCATCGCGGTAGCCCCACTGTCCGTAGATCGGAAACCCATCCGCGGCCCAACCCAGCAACGTCATGCGCGGGGTGCCGCCGGAGAGTCGCTCCAGCAGCGCCGTCGGAATGCCGTGATAGTGATACGCGCCGTTCGGCTGCACGTGACCGTTGTTGGTATCGAGCCCGAGCGAAAACGCCCCGCCCTTGGCCTCGTAGTGCCAACCCGAACTGCGGTCATTCTGCCACACCTCGGCCGTGCCGGGATCAAACAGCACGCCGTTCACCGCGATACCGAAAGGCTGGCGAATCATCGGCGTGGGCGCCGCCGCCACCTGCGGGTGCAGCGGCACGGTGTAGCGGTAGCGTTGGGCGCGAATGCGGTTGGGGTTGTCGCGATTCGGGAACCTGCCGGTGCTGTGGTCAGGCAGACCGTTGGCGGTGATGACGCGCTGATCGCCGGCGATCGTGATCGCAATGGATGTTCCCTCCGGCGCGGATTGATTGGACGGCACCGGCGTGACGACGCCGGCTTGATTGACGGTGTGATCCGGATGGGCAAGAGCCGCCAGTGGAGCGAGCAGCAGCGCGCCAAGCACGCGCAGAGACGAGGGGATTTTGGGGTGCATGGTCCCCAAGACGGCCAGGGTAGCGAGGCGTTACAACAGATTGCGGTTCATACCTCGTGCCACGTGACGCGCTCGTTCAGAGGCAGACGCGTGGAGGTCGGCACTGCGGCCGATGGTGACGCGTAACCCAAGTAGAGCAGGCCCATGGCGCGGTGGGTTTCGTCGAGAACCAGCCAGCGCACAAACTCCGGCGATGTCGCGGCCGGCGGAGAACTCCAATACGAGGCGACGCCGTGCGCGTGCGCCGAGAGCATGAGGTTTTGCGCCGCACAGGAAGTCGCCGCGATCTCCTCCCAATCGGGGATCTTACCGCCGGGTTGAACGTGCGCGAGGAGCGCGATCACCACCGGCGCGGAACGCGGACTTGCGGCAAGCTTGGCGCGCTTGGCGGGGTCTCGCTTCGCAGTCGGCGTGATCGCGTCGTAGATCAACTGCAGCCCGGCCGCCAGACGTTCCCGGGCCGGGAGGGTGGCGAACACTTGAAAACGCCAGGGCTGCGTGAGCCCGTGGGTCGGCGCCCAATGCGCGTCGGTCAGTAATTCGGTCAGGAGTTCGCGCGGCAGCTCGCGGGCCGGATCCATGGCCACGGGCTTGAACGAGCGACGGGAACGAAAGAGCGACATGCGCGACGGATTCCACGAATCGGCGCGCGCGGCAAGTCTGGGTGTGGGATTGGATTAACCGCGAAGGACGCTAAGGGCGCGAAACGGAGGTAAGGACGTGGTTGAGTTAACCACGAAGACCCGAAGGGCACGAAGCGGAGATGAGGGCGGATCGAGAGGTAGGGTCGGACCTCCGGGCCGACCGTGCTGGAGTTCGCGGCGGGCCAAGTCCGGGTTTAGCTCGTTATAGGGCGGGAACTCCGATTCCCGCCTTCTCTGCCGGCGGGACGAATGGAAGGCGGGGTATGGAAATCCCGCCCTACATTTCGCACCAAGGCTGATCGGCCGGACGCTCGGTGCGGACGTCGCCACATTGGGCGAAGGTGCCGCCGTGGAGGAAGAGGCGCGTGATCGTGCCTTTGGCGTCGCGGCGCACGAGGCAGAAATCGGCGTCGGTGGTGAGCGACTGCTCCGGCAGGGTGAGCGTAAGCCGCGCGTTGGATTGATCGGCGGACACGAGCAAGTCTTCGCGACCGTCGGCCAAAGCGACTTTTACGGCCACGTGTGTGTCGCCGGCCGGTGCGCCGTTGGCTTGGGGCACGAGCCGTTGCACCGACGCGACCTTGGGGGAATTGGCGTAAGGCTCGAGCACAGCGGCGAAGGTCGAGACCAGCGGCGCAGTCTTGGACTGCCGACGCATGACGAGACTATTGAGCCAGCCCTCGTGATTTGCGCCGCCATGTTTTGAGGCGAGCCAAGTTTCCGCGAGCACCGCCTGGCCACCGGTCGTGACGTCGTGGCAGCGCAGGTGCACATCAGACTCGGCCGGAAGCAGCCCGCAGGGATCCACGATTTTCCAATCCGCGGTCCAGCCGGGCTTCGGCGTGCCGCCGCGGAAGTTGCGCATCTGCACCTCGTCGCCGCCGAGTCGGGGCTGCGGGTGGAGGTCGAGACCGGTGACCGTCACCGGGCCGAAATTCGGGTGCAGCAGGCGCGCATGGTCGCGGCCACCGGCGACGCGGAATACATCGAACACGTAGCTGGCGGAGTCGGAGACATCGATGAGCATCACCGCGCGCTCATAGCGGGTGAGCTCCGCGGTGCTCACGATCTCGGGGCCGGACGCCGCGATGAGTTTAAAGCCCGGCGCATCGGTCCAAGCGGTGGTGCGTCCGCGCTTGAGGCCCTTCTGCGGATTCAGCTGGATGGCAAGCGGCTCGGTCTCGGGTTCGCTGCGCACGGGGGTCTGGTCCTGCTCGTCGACGACAACGGTGTTGTGCGCGGCGGTGCGTTTATACCAGAGCGCGCGCGGCGAAAACCAGCCGCCAAAATGCACCGGCGGGTAACCAAAACCCGGGAGCAATTCCACGCCGTGGGCGAATAGTCCAATGGTGAACGCATCCGGCCGGCCGTGGTTGCCACCGACGTCGTAGTCGAGCCACGCCGCGCGCTCCCCCGCCCCTTCGCCCGTGCGCAGGACAGCGAGCGCCCATTGCTGCCTGTTGACGGATTTCACCGGCAGGTCGGCGCCCTGTTCACGGATGACGGCGGCGACGTTGGCTTGAAAACGCGCGGGGTCGGCCTCGAGCAAGTCGTGCGGCAGGCCGGCGACGGTGCCGCCATTGGCTTGGTGCAACAACTGCACGAAGGTCACGTCGCCGGTGAGCTGATAGAGTTGCCAGAAGAGCGAGAAGTCGGAGCAGAACGGCAGGTTGTTCCAGTCGAGATCGAAAGGCTGACGGACGAAGTTCGCGCCGCGGTAGCGGTCGTCGCGTTGGCCGAAACCGCTGGTGTCGCCGATCCGCGGCAGCACCGCGCCGCCGACCCAGACATCGGCGTGAAACCGATACATAGCCGCGAGCGCCGGCACGCGGCGCAGGAGATCGGGCAGAAGCTCGGCGTCGAGTCGACTGAACAGCACGAGCACACCGGCGATCAGCTGCGGCGCGATGACGGCGTAACCGCCCAGGCCTTTTTCGCCGGAGAGTCCGTCGACAGCGGTGACCTTTTCCAAGACCACCTGCAAATCAGCGAGCAACTGCGCGCGATTGTCCGGCCAGCCGAGGATGGCTTGGGCGACCAGCTGGGTGATTTCGGTGTTGGGGAAGTTGCTCAAGATCTTGCGCGGCTCGTCCAACACGTGGCGCAGGATGCCGGACTCGATGTTGGCGCGGATGGCGGCGGCGGAGTCCTTGGGATTCGGCAGGTCAAAGCGCTTGGCCTTGTCCGCGAGAAACGTGACGAGGTCGGCGTCGCCTGCGAGCGCGGGCGCAATGAGGTCGAAGGCGAGCGCGAGGTCGCGGGTTTCGCGGCAGGCATCGTGCCAAACGGAGACGAGGCCCATGCCGGCGATGGGGTTCGCGATCTCGTAAGTCAGACCCTGCGTGAGGTAGTCAAAGCTCGGATAAAGGTCCGCCACGCGGTCCAGCAGGATCGCGGCCTTGTGCGCGTAGACGCGCTCGCCGCTCAGGGCGTAGGCCAGCGCGAGCGTGCGGATGCCGGCCTGGATGTAGAGTTTCCACTGGCCCTTGGTGATGAATGCGCCGATGAAATACCAGCGGTTCGTGCCGTTGAAGTAACCCGTGCCATCGTCGACGCCAAATTGGTGTTTGGAATCGTCCGGCGACGGATGCTCGGCGTTGAACAGCAACGCGCGATCCGCGCGCGCCGGGTCGAAGACGGCGTGCGCATCGAGGCCCGATTCGTAGAACGCTCCAAAGTCGTTTTTCGGAAACTGCTCCGCGCAGTGCGGGCACGTGACCTTCCACGGCGTGCGGAGCGGGTCCATTTTCCACTCATACATCGGCACATCGCGCGTGCAGGACGGGCAATGGCCGTTGGACCAGACCATCCACGAGCGCTTGATGGTCGCGCCAAACATCGCAGACCAGAGTTCGTCGTCGGAGCGCTTGGTCCATTCCGCCGCGGCGTCGAAGCAGGCCTGCGCCTGCTTTAGCAGCGACGAATCCTTGGCCAGATTCGCACGCAGGGTTTGCAGGGCCGACTCCGGGAAAAACACCGAACGCATCAAGGCGTGATAGCCATGGCTGGGGTCGGGGAAAGGCCAAAGCGGGTGCGGGGTGTAAGATTAACCACGAAGGCACGAAGGGCACGAAGCCGCTGAACGTTGTAGGGCGGGGTTGGATAAACCGCGAAGAACGCCAAGGGCGCGAAGCGCAGATGGGGACCGTCCAAGAGGTAAGGTCGGACCGTCGGGCCGACCGGGTGGACGCTTGCGGCGGGCCTAGCAGTCCCGCCCTACCTTTGGGTATAATCCGAGCACGGAGGTGGGGGGGCTCCGTCGCCGAGCTAATGGAGGGCGCATACGCGCTTATGCGTGCTGACGTGACCTCGAATTTTTAAGCCGCCCTGGGAGTTAGTCTGGGCCAAGAAAGGCCCCAGACATGAAAGGTAAAAAATACAAGACAGAGGAGAAGATCCGGATCTTGCGCGAGGCCGAT
>JAPOIC010000015.1 GCA_029979145.1 Opitutaceae bacterium | reverse complement strand
GCGTGACGGAGGCCAGGATGCGGGCGGCGTGGTTCAGGACGGTTTGATCGGCAGGCATGCGTTGCGGTCACGGAATACCGAGTCAGGCCGAAAGGAAAGGGCAGAGTGTGGTGGGGGGCGCTGATGGGCGCTGATGCGGAGCAGGAGGGAAGAAGCGCCACGCCGTTTCTCGGGAATGTAGGGCGGGGTCTCCGAACCCCGCCGTGGTTGTGTGACCGCCGTCATCGGCGGGGTTTGGCAACCCCGCCCTACAATGTGGGTGTAGGGCTGCGACGGGTGGGCGCGCGGGTCCCGCTGCGCGCGGGTTGGAACGGGCACAGGGACGTGCCCGTCCACCTTATTCTATTAAGCGCCAATTAGCGCGAATCCCCGTTCCCCTCAGGCGCGTTTGGCCCAGCGGCGGTCTTGTTTGAGTTCGAGCGGTTTAGTCTCGAGCTGCACGCCGGCGACGGCGGGGTGGGCCTTGAGTTCTTGAAAGACGGGCGCGGTGAGTTTCCACGTAAGCGCGGTGCTGGCGTCGGCGATGGCGGCGGCGCGGTCCTCGAAGAGGAAGCCGAAGCACACGCGGGTGTCGCCGGTCTGCTGGTTAATCGTCTCGCGCAAGAGTTGGAAGAAGGCCGGCAGCGAGGGGTGGTCCGGCTTGAGCAGCCACGTGATGGTCTTGACGGTGCCGGTGACAAAGTTCTCCAGCGCGTAGCACTCCTTCACGTTGATGCGCGCACCGTCGTTGCCGACGATGATGTTGCCCTGCACGAGCACGGGGGTCTCGGCGATCAGGTTCTCACCGTAACGCTCGTAGGCGTCGGCAAACATGTTCAGCGCGACGGAGGCGTGGCGCGTGGCGAGCGTGAAGGCGGCCCAGGGGCGGTTGTCTTTCTTGGAAAGTTTCTTCGCGATGTTGCCGGCGATGCCGCAGAGGCGGAATTCCAAGCGGTCGTTGATCTGCAGGAGTTCCTCGACGGTGTAGGTGTCGATGGCCTCGGACAGCCCGGTGTAGACGTTCATCGGGTGACCCGAGACGTAGAAACCGAGGAGCTCCTTCTCGAACTGCAGCTTTTCAGCCGATGTGAAATCGTCGTTCGATTTTTGGGACTTGGAACTTGGATCCTGGGACTTGCGCGCCGAAGGCGCCGGTTCCGCCAGCATGTCCATGAAACTCTCCTGACCCGCGGCACGATCACGGGCCTGGGCGGCGGCGCCGGCGAGGGCGGCATCAATGCCGTCAAAGAGGGCCTTGCGCGACGCGCCGCTGAAGTCGAAGGCGCCGGTCTTCACGAGGTGTTCGAGCACGCGCTTGTTGGCCGCGCGGGTGTCGACGCGGGAGGTGAAATCCTCGAAGTCGGCGAACGGGCCGTTGGCCTCACGTTCCTCGATGATGCGCTGCGCGGCCTGCTCGCCCACGCCCTTGATGCCGGCGAGGCCGAAGCGGATCTTGTCGCCGACGGGCGTGAAGGTCTCGCGCGATTCGTTCACGTCGGGCCCGAGGACGGTAAGGCCCATGGCCTCGCACTCGGCGATGAAGTGCGAAACCTTTTCGGCGTTGCCGAGCTCGGCGGTGAGCACGGCGGCCATGAACTCGACCGGGTAGTTGGCCTTGAGGTAGGCGGTCTGGTAGGAGACGACGGCGTAGGCGGCGGAGTGCGACTTGTTGAAACCGTATTCGGCGAACTTGTTGAGCAGGTCGAAGATCTCGTTGGCCTTGGCCTCGGGGATGTTGTGCTGTTCCTTCGCGCCGGCGACGAACTTGATGCGCTGCTTGGCCATGGCCTCGGCGTCCTTCTTGCCCATGGCGCGGCGGAGCATGTCGGCGCCGCCGAGGCTGTAGCCGGCGATGACGCGGGCGCACTCCATGACCTGCTCCTGATAGACGATGATGCCGTAGGTTTCCTTGAGCACAGGCTCGAGCAGCGGATGCGGGTAGGTGATGGACGAGGGGTCCTTTTTGCCCGCCGCGTAATCGGGGATGAACTGCATCGGGCCCGGCCGGTAAAGGGCGGAGATGGCGTTGATGTCCTCGATGTTGGAGATGCCGATCTGCCGCGAGGCGTTCTGCATGCCGCCGGACTCCAGCTGAAACACGCCGACGGTCTTGCCGGCGTTGAGCAACTCGTAGGTCTTGGGGTCGTCGAAGGCCACCGAATCGACCTCGAACTTCGGGTCGTGCGTGCGGCGCACGTTGACCACGGCGTCGGCGATGACCGTGAGCGTCTTGAGCCCGAGGAAGTCCATCTTCAGCAGGCCGAGCTTGTCGACGGCCTTCATCGAGAACTGCACGGTCACGTCGCCTTCCTGCAGGGTGAGCGGGACGAAATCCTCCAGCGGCTGGTCGGTGATGATGATGCCCGCGGCGTGTTTGCCGGTGTTGCGGACCATGCCTTCGAGCACGAGGCCTTGGTCGAGAATCTTTTTCGCTACGGGGTTGCGCTCGTATTCGTTGCGCAGTTCGGCGGAGCGCTCGATGGCGGACTTGAGCTCAATGTTGAGCTCGTCGGGCACCATCTTGGCGAGTCGGTCGGCCTCGGCAAAGGGCAGGTCGTGCACGCGGCAGACATCGCGCACGACCATCTTCGCGCCGAGCGTGCCGTAGGTGATGATGTTGGCCACGCAGTCGCGGCCGTATTTGTCGCGCACGTAGTCGATCACCTCGCCGCGGCGGCGCATGCAGAAGTCGATGTCGAAGTCAGGCGGCGAAATGCGCTCAGGGTTGAGGAAGCGCTCAAAGAGCAGGCCGAACCGCATCGGGTCGACGTTGGTAATGCCGAGCAGGTAGGCGACGAGGCAGCCGGCGCCGGAGCCGCGGCCGGGGCCGACGGGGATGCCCTGCTGCTTGGCCCAATGGATGAAGTCCCAGACCACGAGGAAGTAATCGAGGAAGCCCGTGACGCCGATGATGGCTTCCTCGTAGCCGAGGCGCACGGCGAGTTCCTGCGGTTGGGTGAGCCCGGCGTAGTCCGGCGGCTGCGGCTTTTCGCCTTCGGGGCGGCGATTGATTTTGTCGAGCCGCGACGCGACGGCAGGCTCTTTCGCAACCGCGGCGAAGTCCACGCCGTAGCGTTCCTGCAGGCCTTTCGCGCAGAGGTCGTGTAAGTATTCCGCCGGCGATTTGGTGGCGCGGATTTCCGGGGGCAGGGGATACTTCGGGTAGCGCTCCGAGCCCTTGGGGAAGGGGATGGCGAGGTCGCACATTTCGGCGACCAGCTGCGTGTTGGTCAGCGAGTCCGGCACCTCCTTAAAAAGTTTCGCCATCTCGTCGCGCGACTTCAGGTAGAATTGCGTGCCCGTGAACTTGAAGCGCTCGATCTCGGCCAGCTTGGCGCCGGTCTGAATGCAGAGCAGCACGTCGTGCGGGCCGGCGTCGGCGGCGTTCACGTAGTGCACGTCGTTCGTGCAAATTACCTTGAGATTGAACTCCTCGGCAAGCTGCAGGAGCCCGGGGATGATCTTGCGCTGCTCCGGGAGGCCGTGGTCTTGGATTTCGACGAAGTAGTTCTCGCGGCCGAAAATCTCGACGAAGCGGCCGCAAGCCTGACGGGCCTCCTCTTCGCGGTCATGCAGCAGGTGCTGGGGCACGAGGGAGGCGAGGCAGCCGGTGAAGCCGATGAGGCCGTCGGCATATTTCGCGAGGGTCTCCAGGTCCGTGCGGGGCTTGTAGTAGAAGCCCTTGAGGTGGGCGTCGGAGACCAGCTTGAGCAGGTTTTGGTAGCCCGTGAGGTTCCGCGCCAGCAGGCCGAGGTGAAACATCGATTTGCCCTCGTCGGAGCGACCGTGCTTTTCCAGCCGGGAGGTCTCGACGAGGTAGAGTTCGCACCCGATCAGGGGCTTGATGCCCTTTTCCTTGGCCGCGGTGTAGAAGGCAATGGCCCCGTAGAGGTTGCCGTGGTCGGTCAGGGCCAAGGCGGGCATCCCGAGCTCCACCGCGCGGTCCATCAGCCGGTCGATCCGGCAGGCCCCGTCGAGGAGGCTGTAGTCCGTGTGGACGTGGAGATGGACGAAGCTTTTGTCGGGTTCAGGCACGGGGACCCTACCCAAGCCGGCGGGCCGGGCCGCGCAAGGCGGAAACCCGCCAAAACCGGGTCCAACGGGCGAAAAAAAGCCCCGGGAAAAAAGCCATTGACGGAGCCCCCGGCGGCTGGCTTGCTACGTGGCTTTTCCCTTTCAGATCCGTCCCATTCCCATGTCCATCGAAATCAAAATCCGCAAAAACGAGCCCATCGACCGTGCGATCCGCCGCATGAAGAAGAAGCTCGAGCGCGAGAACATCATCAAGGGTGTTCGCGCGAAGCGCTACTTTGAGAAGCCCTGCGAAAAGCGTCGCCGCAAGGAGAAGGTCCAGGCCTTCACCCAGATGCTGCGCCGCCGCTACGCCGAGTAATCGGCCCCGGGTTCTCCCGACTTCCGACCGCACTCCTTCCGGGGTGCGGTTTTGTGCATTCGGGACCCAAATCGTTTCGTGATAAGGGGCTTTGGCGAAACCGATCTTTTCCCTCTCCACCTGCTGGTGCTCGCACCGGCACAGCGATGGCTACGCGATGCTGACCGAGATGGCGGAGTTGGGGTTCAGACACGTGGAGCTCAGCCACGGCATCCGCATCACGTTGGTGCCGGGCATCATGAAGGCGGTCGAGGAAGGCGTGATCTAGGTCGCGACGACCCATAATTTCTGCCCTTTGCCCCCCGGCGTGAATTCCGCCGCGCCCAACCTGTTCGAGCCCTTGGCGACTGACCGCAAGGAGCACGACCAGTGGCTGCGCTACACCAAGCGTTCGATCGACTTTGCCGCCCAGCTCAAGGCCCGGCTCATGGTCTGCCACCTGGGCAGCGTGGAGTTCTTCTGGTTCAACCCGGCCGACAAGATTGCCTGTTACCAAGACAAGCACGCCGATGCCGACCTGCGGGGCGACAAGGCCTACCAGACCCTGCTTACCAAGAGCCTGGCCAAGCTCCGCAAGCGCATGGGGCCATTCTGGGCGCAGACCCAGGCCAGCGTGCAGGAAATTTCGGGCTATGCCGCCGGAAAGAACATCCGGCTGGGTTTTGAGAACCGCGAGAAGTTCACCGAACTCCCGCTCGACGATGACTACGAGGCTTTCATCGCCGGTCTGCCGGAAGGCTCGCCCGCCGGCTACTGGCACGATACGGGTCATGCCGACATCAAGGAAGAGATGGGCCTGCTCAATCACCGGAAGCACCTCGAACGCATGGCCCCGCACCTGCTCGGCTTCCACCTGCACGATGTCGACTCTTCCGGCAAAGACCACCAGCCGATCGGCGACGGTCACATCGACTTCAAGATGATCAGTGAGTTCTGGCGCCCGGAGCACTTGCTCGTGCTCGAGCTCAGCCCGCGGGTCGAGGTCGATGACGTGCGCCGGTCGAAAGACCGGATCGAGGCGTTGATTGGCTGATGTAGGGCGGGGTCGGCGCCCCCGCCCTACAATTGGGCGAGCAGCTCGCGCACCCAGCGGCGGTGGGGGCCGGACAGCGTAACCGCGTCGAGCTCCTCCAACGCCGCCCAGCGCAAATCCGGCGCAAGCTTGGCCGGCGCCGCTACCGGATGAATGATCTCGGTGATTTGGTAGCGCGTGATGCCTCGTTTTTTCACCGCCAGCGGAGCCTGTTTCTGAATATCCGCCTCGCAGAGTCCGAGGTGTTCCGCCGTGGGCAGCTCGTGCAGGTCGGCGAGTCGGCGGGAACCGGCGGGAGCACGATGCAATAGCAGCCGGCCGCGGTGGACGCACCAAGCCCGCACGACGGTGATTTTTTCCAGCTTCTTCGCCGCGAGCCGGGGGTAGGCCTCGGGATCTCCCGCGCGGACCGCCGCGCAGAACTCGCGCACGGGACAAATCGTGCACAGCGGGCTGCGCCGTAGGCAGACGGTGGCGCCCAACTCCATCATGGCTTGGTTATGGTCGCCGGGATTGGATGAATTGAGCAGGGCGTCGGCCAGAGGGGTGGAGGCTTTGACGGCCCTAGTGCCGTCGGCGTGCGGGGTGGAGTCGGCGGTGAGCCGGGCGAGGATGCGCACGACGTTGCCGTCGACCACGGCGGCGGGAGCACCAAAACTGATACTCGTGATCGCGGCAGCCGTGTAGGGGCCGATGCCGGGCAGTTCGCGCCAGGCGTCCGGAGCCCGCGGTATTTCGGGCGTCGCCACGAGCGCCTTGGCGAGCCGGTGCAGATTGCGGGCGCGGGTGTAGTAACCGAGGCCTTCCCACAGGCGGAGCACTTGGGCCTCATCGGCGGCGGCGAGGGCGGCGAAGTCGGGCAGGGCCTCCAGCCAGTGCGCGAAATAGGGTAGGACGGTCTTCACCTGCGTTTGCTGCAGCATGAACTCGCTGACCACGGTCCGGTAGAGCGACGGCGCCTCGCGCCACGGCAGGCGGCGTGCGGACGCGCGATACCAGCTGAGGAGGGCCGCTTGGAACGCGGTCCGCCGGGTTATTAGTCGCTGCGGGTCGGGCACATGGGCCACGAAAGGCGCAAATCGCCGCGCAGGAAAGCCGACATTTTCGCTTTGTGCTTTCCGGGCTTTTCATGGCTAGTCGTGCCATGGCGAAACGGACACCGTCCGGGGAGGACCCGACCCCGAAAAAGATCAATTCCTACACCATCAAGCTCGACGCCCCGCAGCTGGCCAAGCTGCGGGCGCATTGCGAGGCCCGGGGGTGGGAGGCGGTGCCGGTCGGCTACACCCATTTCGCGTTCAAATCGGAGGCCGCCAAGGTCAACGTCGCCGCCTACACCAGCGGCAAGGTCGTGGTGGCGGGGAAGGGCACGGAGGAGTTTGTGCAGAACGTCCTTGAGCCCGAGATCACCGGCGCGCCGCGGCTCGGCTACGATGAGGTGCTGCATCCGGACTGGTTTGAGACCCACGCGGGTTTGGATGAGAGCGGCAAGGGCGACTTTTTTGGTCCCGTAATTGCGGCCACCGTGATTGCCGATCGCGCCGCCATTGAGGCTTGGCGCGAGGCCGGGGCGCAGGACTCCAAAAAGATGGCCGAGAGCCGCATCATGGAACTCGACAAGATCATCCGCGGCACGAAGGGCGCGGTGGTCCGCACCTGTTTCTGCGGCATGCCGAAATACAACGAGCTGATGGCCCGCCCGCGCGCCAACCTCAACGGCCTGCTGGCGTGGCAGCATGCGACCGCGCTGACCCAGGCGCTGGGCGAGAAACCAGTGGCGTGGGGGCTGCTCGACCAGTTCAGCGAACAACCGCTGGTGCAGCGCGAGCTGAAGCGGAAGGGCGTGAAAGATTTCGAACTGCGCATGCGGACGAAGGCGGAAGAGGATCCGGTCGTAGCCGCCGCCTCCGTGGTGGCGCGCGCGGAATACGTGCGGCAAATGCACACCTTGTCCCAGGGCTTTGGCGGCAAACTCCAGAAGGGCGCCGGGCCGTTGGTCAAGGAGCAGGCCGCCGACATCATCAACCGTTTCGGCGCAAAGGTGCTCGGCAATTTCGCCAAGCTGCACTTCCGCACCGCCTACGAAGTCGTCGCCGCGGCCGGCAAGCTCGACGAGCTGCCGTTAAAACCGCCGCCGCCCAAGATGGAGTGGTGACGGCTGATTTTGGAACCACGAATGGACACGAATTGGCACGAATATTCCGATCCTATGCGTTCCGCCGGCAGACCGAGCACGTTCATCGTGCAACATAGCATTGAGGTGGCTTTCATTCGTGTGAATTCGTGTCCATTCGTGGTTAACACCGATTCTCGCTCAGTCTGATGGCCAAGCGTCGCCAGCTCCGCGCCTTCGACCTGAAGCAACTTGACGGTCATGAGCACCTCATCGGGGTGGACGAGGCCGGGCGCGGCGCACTCGCCGGTCCCGTGGTCGCCGCCGCCGTCTTGGTTAATCGCGAGTTTCTCGAGAGCCGCTGGGCGGTCAGCAACGCCGGCCGGATCAACGACTCGAAACAGCTGACGCCCACCGAGCGCGACGCGCTATGGTTCGATTTCGAGACGCTCGCGGCGCAGGGGCAATTCCACGCAAACTTTGGCGTGGGTGACATCGGCGAGATCGCGCAGTTCAATATTCTCGGCGCCACCAAACTCGCGATGCGCCGCGCCATTGAGGGCATTTTCCCGCCGTCGGCCTTTGAGCAGAAGACGGAGCCCGATTTGTTTTCGTCGCCGGAAGAGATCGCGGAATTTCAGCCGACGGTCTCAGCGAAGATCTTGGTGGATGGTCTGGCGCTGCGTCATTTTCCATATCCCCACACGGGCGTGGTGAAAGGTGACGCGCGCTCGCTGTGCATCGCGATGGCCTCGATTGTCGCCAAGGTTACCCGGGACCGGATGCTCACGGAGTTGGAAAAGGAATTTCCCGGCTACGGTTTCGCCCAACACAAAGGCTACGGGACCGAGGAACACCGCGACGCCCTCCTGCGCCTCGGCCGCACGCCGCATCATCGCGAGGTCTTTCTGCGGAAGCTCTTCGCCAACCGCGTGGACCCGGACCAGATCGATTTTTGGGCGGACGAAGTGGTGGAGGAAAAGGATCGGGAGCGCTGATGGGATGTAGGGCGAGGTTTCCAAACCCCGCCCTACACTTGGCCTCGGCCCGGCGTTGACCGGTTGCCGCGGGTGGTGCACAAACACCGGTGATGCCCCCGAAAAAGCACTCCTCGCTCGACCGTGTGCTGGGCCGTCTCGACACCTTGGATCCGGTCAACCTGACCAACCTGGTGCAGCGGCTGGCGCGGGAGCGGGAGCTGTTTGAGGACATTTTCAACACCCTGCAGGAAGGCGTGCTCGTCATCACACTCGATGGCGAAATCGAATACGCCAACCTCGCCGCCCACCGCTTGATCGGACTGGGCGAGGACGGCTTGGTGGGCGAGACGCTCTGGCGACTCGTGCCGGGCTTGCGCGCCTCGCTCGGCATCGCGCTCGAAGACGACGCGGCCCTGCCGGTCGTCACGCGCGAGTTCGAATTAGCCTACCCGGAGCCACGCACTGTGCAGCTCTACATGGTGCCCTTTGCCGAGCAGCATGCGGGCGGTCGGCGGTTCGCGGTCATCCTCTCCGATATAACGCGGACCAAACAGAACACGGAGGAGCGAATTGAGAACGAACGCACCTCGTCCGTCCTCCTGCTCGCCGCGGGCGTGGCGCATGAGTTGGGCAACCCGCTCAATTCGCTCACGATTCACCTGCAGCTGATCAACCGGAAGCTGAAGAAGCTCAAGGCCTCGAAGGAGACCGAGTCGGTGGCCGAAAGCATCCGCATCTGCGAGGGCGAGGTGAAGCGGCTGGACGGGATCATTACGAATTTTCTTGAGGCGATTCGCCCGCAGCCGCCGGACTTGCGTGAGACGCAGCTCACCGAGGTGCTCACCGAAGTGTTGGCATTTCAGCAGAGCGAGCTCGCCGACCGCGGCATCCGCGTGGAGGCTGAGACCCGCGAGGATTTGCCGGTGGTCATGGCCGACCGAAACCAGCTGAAGCAGATTTTCTTCAACATCCTCAAAAATGCGGTCGAGGCCATGCAGCCCGGCGGCCGGCTGCGCATCAAGGCGCGCACGGATGACGACATGGTTTACCTGGCCTTCGGCGACAGCGGCGCGGGCATCAAGCAGGAGGACCTCACGCGGCTCTTCCAGCCCTACCACACCACCAAGCCCGGCGGGCACGGCCTCGGCCTGATGGTGGTGCAGCGCATCATGCGCGAGCACGGCGGCCAGATCGGGATCGAGAGCAAGGAGGGCGTCGGCACCGTCGTCACCCTTCAGTTCCCGCGCAAGGACCGCCGCGTGCGCATGCTGCGCAACTAGGAATAATCAGCTCCTTCTGGTTTGTCATTCTGCGCCCCGCGGGGAATGACCGATCGCGGTCAGTCGACCCCCATCCCCTTTCTTTTCGATTCCCCATGAAACAAACCCTACCCCTGAACGCCGATTGGCATGTGATGCACGCCGAGCCGCACCTCGGCCCGACCCAAGCCTGCTCCGCCTCCAAACTGGCTGAACGCTGGGTGCCCGCCCAAGTGCCGGGTGATGTGCATTTGGACTACCAGCGCGCCGGGCTGATTGGTGATCCGTTCTACGGGTTAAACCATGACCACATCCGCTGGATGGAGGAGATGGACTGGTGGTATCGCACGGAAGTGACGCCGCCGGAAGTGCCCGCCGGCCGCCGGCTGCACCTGCTGTTCGAGGGCCTCGATGTGTTCGCGACCATTTTCCTCAACGGCAAAGAGGTGGCGCGGCACCAGAACATGTTCACGCCGCTGCGCGTGGACGTGACGGATCACGTCAAACCCGGACAGCCCAACCAACTCGAGGTCTCGCTTGGTGCGCCGATGTATCCGCCTGGCCGCGTCTACACGCCCGAGGTGCGCGGTTACGGGCAGGCGACCCGGCTCCTCGTGCGCAAATCCCAGTCGTGCTTCGGCTGGAACATCTCGCCGCGCCTCGTCACAACCGGCATCTGGAAACCCGTTTCGTGGATCGTGGCCGATCCGGTCGAGCTCGACGAGGTGGCGGTCACGACCGTGGCGCTCAACCCCGACGGCAGCGCCGAACTCGAGGCCTTGGTGGAGCTGCGTTTCAATCATGGCGCGCCCATGCCGGTGGAGTGCGACCTCAACGTCGCCGGGCAGTCGCGCACGGTCACCATCGATTGCGATCCCAGTAACGCCCGCGCGGTGGCGAAGTTCACCGTGCCGAGTGCCAAGCTCTGGTGGCCGCACAATCACGGCGCGCAACCCTTGCACGACTGGAGCGCGGTGCTACGCCGCGACGGCCGGGAGTTGGACCGGCGCTCCGGCCGGTTTGGCATTCGCACGGTGCGGTTGATCCAAGAGCCCGATGCGGACGGCGGCGTGTCGTTCGTCTTCGCGATCAACGAAAAAAAAATCTTTATGAAGGGCATGAACTGGACGCCGGCGGACGCGATGTTCTGCCGCGTGGACACGCCCCGTTACCACCAGCTGCTCGACGCCGCGAAGAACGCCAACATCAACGCCATGCGTGTCTGGGGCGGCGGCGTCTACGAAGCCGACGCGTTCTACGCCCGCTGCGACGAACTCGGCATCGTGATCACGCACGACTTCATGTTTGCCTGCGGGTGTTATCCGCAGGACCTCGCGTTTCTCGACGAGGCGCGGCGCGAGGCCACGCACGTGGTGCGGCGGCTGCGGAAATTCGCCTGCGTGATCGCGTGGTTCGGTGACAACGAGAACGACGTGCTGGCGGACAACAGTTTTGGTTACCCCGGCTATCGGACCAACCGGCTCAGCAAGGAAGTGCTGCGCGACGTCGTGCACACGCATGCGCCGCTCACGCCCTACGTGCCGACCTCCCCCTACTCGCCGCTGACCTACGACCAGAACGAGCCGAAGGAAGGCGACTGCCACATCTGGGGGCATGGGTTCTCCTACAAATCCGACTTCTACGTGAAGCAGGCGCCGCGCATGGTGACGGAAATTGGTCACCTGTCGCTGCCCGACCTCGACGTGATCAAGAGCTGGGTGCCGGCGGACAAGCTCTGGCCGGTATGGAACGAGGAGCACCTCACCCACGGTGCGGACTGCATCCGCCTCGATCGCGTGGCGCGTTACCGGCATAACTGGGAGAGCATCGCCTCGGCCGGCTGGGAAGAACCCAAGGACCTGCCCGACCTCATCGCGAAGTCGCAGCAACTCCAGACCGACGCCTCGAAGTTCTGGGTCGAGTTCTACGGCGCGCAACCGACGTGCTGGGGCATCTTCCTTTGGAATCTTTGCGATAGCTGGCCGCAGATGTCGGACGCCTACATCGCCTATCCCTTTGCGCCGAAACCCGGTCTGGCCGCGGTGAAGGAAGCGTATGGGAAGCTGGACCGCTGAAGGGTTGGAACGCTAATTGGCGCTGATTCGCAGTGGGAAGAGGTAGGAAGTTCTTGTCGATTGTAGGTGTAGGGCGGGGTATGGAACCCCGCCCTACAATGAGGAGCAATTTCCAGCCTCATCATGCTCGCGAATCAGCGCCCATCAGCGTTCCTCCCGCTTCCGGAAAATTTGTTACAGAATGGTAAACACCGAAAACCGCTGGCGAAAAAGTTGAACATGCGCCGGTCCGTCTGCGTCTCTCTCCCTGTAAGTTTGGTTTGCTTGGTGTTAGGGGAGGGCCGCCTAGGGGTAGGCGGCCCTCAATCATTTTCAGGCGGGCGGATTCGGCTTTGCGGGCCTGCGGGGGATGGCCAGAGTCACGCGCACCCCTTGCCCCCATGAGTCATTTCATTAATTCCCGCACCACGGTTGTCACCGAAGCGCTTGACGGATTCCTGCTCGCCCATGGCGAGGCCCGGTTGGGCCGGTTGGACGGCTTCAGCCACACGAAGGTCATCCTGCGCACGGATTGGGACCGGAAACACGTCGCCCTGATTTCTGGCGGCGGTTCGGGCCATGAGCCCAGTCATGCCGGTTTGGTGGGCGAGGGTATGCTGACGGCCGCGGTGTGCGGCGAGGTCTTCGCGTCGCCGAGCGTCGATGCGGTGCTCAGCGCGATCCTGGCCGTGACGGGCGAGGCGGGTTGTTTGTTGATCGTGAAGAACTACACCGGGGACCGGCTGAATTTTGGCCTCGCGGCCGAACGGGCCCGGCAGCGCGGGCTGGCGGTTGAGATGGTCATCGTGGGGGACGACGTGGCTTTGCTTGATGCGCCGCATCCGCGTGGCGTCGCCGGCACGGTATTGGTGCACAAGATCGCCGGTTGCGTCGCGGCCCGCGGTGGATCGTTGTCCGAGGTGAGGACGGCAGCGGCCGATGCTGCCTCGTCAGTCGCGTCGCTGGGCATGGCGTTAAGCACCTGCACGAGACCAGGCGACGAGCGCGAAGGGCGGATGGCGGCTGGAAGGGCCGAACTGGGCCTGGGCATCCACGGCGAGCCCGGCGCTCGGGAACTCGATGCCGGCCCCGCGCACGAGATGGTGGCGACGATGGTGGCCGAGCTGTTGCCCAAGATCGGTGATGCTTCGCGCGTCGCGGTGCTGATCAACAACCTGGGAGGCACCACGCCGCTCGAGATGGCGGTGGTCACCAAGTGCCTGCTCGAGTCCGCGCTCGGGCCGTGCATCGAACTTCTGGTCGGGCCGGCCGGCCTGATGACCGCGCTCGACATGCATGGCGTGTCTTTGTCTGTCCTGCCTCTGACTGACGCCCGGCGCTCCGGCCTTCTGTTTCCCGTGAGCATTCCCGCCTGGCCCGGAGCCAAGTCGCCCGCGCCGGTGGTGACGCTGCCGTTGCCGACGATGACGCCGCGTCGTTTTGCCGGCTCGGAGTCCGCCGAGATGCGGCGCGTCATTCTTGCGGTGTGCGCGGCGCTGGAGCAGGAGGAAGCAGCCCTCAACGAACTTGATCGTAGGATCGGCGACGGCGATACCGGGTCGACTTTCGCAACCGCGGCGCGGGCGGTTCGCGACGAAATGGAGAAGGGCGGTTTGCCCTTGGCGAATCCGGCCGAACTTTGCGCGGCACTGGGCGACCTCTTGGGTCGGGCGATGGGAGCGTCGAGCGGCGTGTTGTTGTCGATTGGTTTTACCGCGGCCGGCGGATCCTTGGCGGGAGGTGTGACTTGGGTCGACGCAATGCGCGCCGGGTTGAACCGCATGCGTGAATACGGCGGCGCCGCGCCGGGCGACCGGACCATGATCGATGCGCTGGTCCCCGCGGTGGACGCTTGGGCGAGCGGTGGATCGAGTGCCGCGGCTACCGCGGCCCGTGCCGGAGCTGAGGCCACGGCACACATGGAACGTGCGCAGGCCGGACGATCTTCCTACGTCAACGCCCGCAACCTTGCCGGCGTGCCCGACCCGGGAGCGATGGCGATTGCCCAAGTCTTTGCCGCCGCAGCCGGCGCCAGCGAAGCATGAGCTTGCCTTGTAGGTGGGCCGGCCGGTCCCTCGGCAGGCGGAAGGCGCTCTATGCGCGGTGTCTCGGTTGGATGCGAACTGCTAACCACGCGTTGAGGTCAACGCGTTCCACCTTGGGAAATTCAGACCACGACGGTGAGGCTTAGCGTGTGCTCCGGATGGTTGGCGTCCAACGGCAGCGAAACCACGAGGCGGCCCTCTTCGGGCGCGGCGTGGCCGTCGTCGGTGTAGGGATTGTGAGGCAATACGGGCCAGCGCACGGTGGCCGACTCCGGCAACGTCAGTTTCCACTTGTGGTGAGCCAGGGACGAAAGACCGGTTTTTAACCAAGCCTCAGCGCCCATGGCCGGTTCGGTCCCATCGGAAAGTTTGGTCTTGGAGCCGCGGTAGGGAATGAAGGTCAGGTGGCTGGCGAGCGCGCGGCCATCCGGGGCGGGGGTGACGAGCCGGACGACCAGCTCCAGCTGTGAGTCGGACTTGAGGGTCATGGTCCATTCGATCTCCGCGCTGGCTGCGCCGATGCGATGCACCCATACGTTGGGCGTCGGCTCTGCAATGGAACTGTGCTCGGGCGTGTAGGCGACGCCGGCGTCCGGGGCGAGGTTGGAGTCGCGCTTGGCCCCGAGCGGCGTGACGAGGTCGGGGTCGCCAACGGTCAGGTTGCTCCAGCGCGGTTGCAGCTTGGTGTTGCCGCCGCCGAGAATCAGACCGGCGTCGCGATGGTAAATGCTCACCAGATTTTGCCGGTCTTGAATGAACCGGTTCGTTGTGCGCGGGCAGCAATAGGCGCTGAGGCTGATCAGCCAAGGATCCTCGCGGGCCACGAGGGCTTTATTGCCCATCGTGAACCGACGTGCCGGCGCAGCGGTGAAAGTAAGGTCGCCCTCGTTGGGCGGCAGGAAGAGCAACAGGAACTCCGCCGCGTCGAGCTCGGCGGGGTCTTGGTTGGTCATCAAGGACAGTTGGTGCGCCAGCAGCGCCAGGCCGGAATCGGTGAAGTAGAGGCCGGGGTGAATGTTGATGTGCGGGGTGCGGTGGACGACGGTGCCGTCGGGCTGGGGCTCGACCTTGAGCACGCGGTAGGGGTTGCGCTCGTCCACGGTCTCGATCATCGCGCCGTTCGGGTAGACATAGTTCAGGTGATACCGATTGCCGCGTTCCAGCGCGGGTAGCACGGAGTCATCTCCGCTACAGGCGTGGTAAATGCCGAGGGCCTCGTTGTAGACGCGGTTATACATCACGACGGGGCCTTGATGCTCGGTCCACCAGCCATGCTCGCTCTGCTCCGCGATCAACAGTTGCATGAAGTCGCGGGCCTGGTGCTGCCACTCGGGACGGTTGAAGTGTTTGCCGGCGAGGAAAAGTCCGGTGGCGTGGTGGGCGGGAATGTTGTGCAACCACGGGCGGACTTCCCCCGGGGCCAGCGGCGGGCGGCCGGGCAGCGGACCCGGGTAGATATTGCTCAGCGAGCTCAGCTCGGTCGCGGCGATGCCGGTGTAACCCAACTCCAATCCTTGGCGCCAGACAGCCCGCACTTCGTCTGACAGCTCCGCGTGGATCAGGCCGTAGGTGACGATCCAGCGCACGTAGGTCCACGGCATAAAAATCTGGCCCCAGTAGGAGCCGTCCTTCTTGTCGAACCGCCACATGCCTTTTTCGTCCTGCATCTTCGTGAGGTAGGCGCCGCCTTGGGCGATGAGTTTCAAGACCGCCGGATCGCGGTAGGCGGCACTGCCCGCGGTTTGATAGAGGATCCCGAGCGTGAGTATGTCGTGCTGGTCGCGGCAGATCCACGGGTCGGTGCCCATGCGACCATCGGGCCGGGCTTGGACCCGGATCTCCGGGAGCTTCTGCTCAAGCGCGCCCAGCAGATAGGCGTGCAGCTGGGAACGGGACGGCGGCGTCAGGGGGGAGGCCATGCGCGGGAGTTGAGCGTCCCCGCCCGTCCAGCGCAAACCCAAGCCGCGTCACCACTCGCTCGTGTCGTCTGGCCTTCGGCTCTCCGCCGCAGCCACCTCGCAATTCAAGAAGTAACGTAATTGGTTACAAACGCACCGACCGGTCGAGCTGCCCGACCGTGAGCAGTTTGTAATATAATACGTTACAAATGAGGTCCCTCTCTTCGGTGCTCCCCGGGGCTGCAATTAAGTTTGCCCGTGCCGCTGCCGGTCCCCCTGCGATGTCGATCCCGAGCCACTAAGTAACGTAATATGTTACTTATTGAAGCGAGTCCCGACTGGGGGGCGGGGGGCGGTAGACGTGGGCTGGCGGGGCGGGGCCGAGAGACGAATTCCGTGCGGGTGGAGGGCAAACCCCAGCCGTTTCAGCGGGCGGAGAAAATGTCCGATTACTTTTCCTTGGCGGGCTGCGCCACGGAATTCACGTCGTCGTCATTCGACAAGAATTTCAGGTCGCCGTAGCGGACGTAGCCTTCGGGCAGGTCGGTCTCGATATGGGCCTCTTCTTTTTCCACGGTGCGGTTGAAAAATCCGGAGCCAGCGGCGAGCAGTTTCTTGACGAACTGGTTCAGGTCGCGGTTCGCCGGGTCGTCAGTAACCATGGTG
>JAPOIC010000212.1 GCA_029979145.1 Opitutaceae bacterium | reverse complement strand
GATAGGTGGCGCGGAGGCCGGTCTGGGGGCGGGGCCGGGATTCAAGACACCGCGAGCAAGGCGGCCGACGGCGAGTGAGACAAGCCCATGCTGCCGGGGCCGGGTTAAGTAGTCATACGCCAAGAAAAGGGGTTGGCGGTGTCGCCGGACGGGCCAAGTCTGCGGGGCATGGTTCCCTGCAAGTTTGCCGCCCTGTTCCTGACCCTGGCCTGCCTGTGCACCTCGTTGGTGCGCGGCACTGTGCCGCTCGATTACTACCTGCCCGCCGGCACTGCGTATGACCCGCAGGTCCCGACCCCGGAGCAGTTCTTCGGCTTTCAAGTCGGCGACTGGCACCTCCACAGCACGCAGATCGCTTCTTACTTACAGGCGGTGGCCGCGGCGGCGCCGGAGCGCGTGAAGTTGGAGATCAAGGGCTACACCTATGAACGCAAGCCGCTCATCGTCCTGACCATTTCTTCGCCGGAGAATCTCAGTAACCTCGAGGCCATCCGCACGGCGCACCTTGCCCTGCTTGACCCGGCCACTTCCGCCCGCGCTGACCTGAGCGCCATGCCGGTGGTTGTGAACATGGGGTATAGCATTCACGGCAACGAGCCGAGCGGAGCCAACGCCATCGTGCTTTTTGTTTATCACTTGGCCGCGGCCCGCGGCGAGGCCATCGATCGCCAGCTGCACGACGCGGTCATCCTGATCGAGGCGCAGCGCAATCCCGACGGCGGCGACCGCGCAGCGAAATGGTTTAACCAACACCAGTCGCTCAGCGCACCCTCGGCCGACCCCGACGACCGCGAGCACAAAGAGGCCTGGCCGGGCGGGCGCTACAACCACTACTGGTTCGACCCGAACCGCGACTGGCTGCCGCTGGTGCACCCGGAGGCGCAGGTGCGCGCCGCGCTGTTTCAGGCGGGGCGGCCCAACGTGCTCACCGACCACCACGAGATGAGCTCGTCCGCGACGTTCTTCTTCCAGCCCGGTGTCCCGTCGCGCAACAACCCGAGCACGATGGCGCGCGTGTTCGAGCTCACGCACCAGATCGCGGGCTACCACCAGCGCGAACTCGACCGGCACGGCGTGCTCTATTTTTCGGAGCAGGGCTACGACGACTTTTATCCCGGCAAGGGTTCGACCTATCCGGACCTGCACGGCACGGTCGGCATCCTGTTTGAACAGGCCAGTGCCCGTGGTCATGCCCAGGAAAATCCCAACGGGCTCCTGACCTTCGCCGCGGCGATCCGCAACCAAGTCTTCACCTCCTTCAGCACGCTCGACGCCGCCGTGGGGCTGCGCGAGGAACTGCTGGCCCTGCAGCGCGATCACGCGCGCGAAACCGCGGCGCTGGCGGCGAAGTCGAAGGTGCGCGCCTACGTGTTTGGCGACGATGCCGACCCGGCGCGGGCGCAAGCGTTTCTTGCCCTGCTGTCGCAACATCACATCGAGGTGCGCCCGCTGGCGCGCGCGCTCGAGGCCAACGGCCAGACCTTTCAACCGGGCGCAGCGTGGGTCGTGCCGGTGGCGCAGCCGCAGTTTCGCTTGGTGCACGAAATCTTCGTCGAGCGCACCACGTTTGAGGACAACGTATTCTACGACGTGTCCGCCTGGACGCTGCCGCATGCGTTTAATCTGCCGTTTGCCGCGATGGAGTCGGCTCCCGCCACCGGTGAGGCGCTTACCGGCGTGCCGGTTCTTCCCGCCGGCCGTGTGATCGCACCGGACGCGGACTATGCGTTCGTGTTCAATTGGAACGGCTATTTCGCGCCGCGCGCGTTGCTCCGCCTGCAACAGGCCGGGGTCCTCGTGAAGGGCCTCACCGGCGAGGCGGCCGAGGTGGTCGCGGGCGATGGCGTGCGCGTGAAGCTGCAGCCGGGTGCGGTGCTCATCCCGCTTGGCCTGCAACCGGACAAGGGTGCACTCATCCGCGAACTCGTCGCGACGATCGCTCGCGAAGATGCGGTCACGGTTTATGGCTGCGCCACGGGCCTTACGCCGGCGGGGGTGGATTTCGGCAGCGCATCTTTTTTAAAACTCGACCTGCCCAAGGTCGCGCTCGTGGTGGGCCAAGGTGCGGATCCGCAGGAGATTGGCGCGGCGTGGCACGTGCTGGACCAGCGACTCGGGCTGACGCCTACACTGCTGGACACCGCGCAACTCGGCCGGGCGGACTTGTCCCGTTACAGTTTCATCATGTTCGCTGACGGCTGGTATGCCGACGTCGTGAACGACAAGACTGTGGCAGCGTTGAAGGATTGGTTAAAGGCTGGCGGCACGCTGTTCCTCACCGGCCGAGCCGTGGAATGGGCTGCCCGGAAGGAGCTGGCTGCGATTGAGTTTGAAGCCGAAAAGGCCGACCCGAAGGCGCCGCCACCGGCCCGCCAGCCCTACGCCAGTGGCCGCGATCGCGAGGCGCTCAATTTGGTTTCAGGCGCCGTCGTGGCGGCATCGATCGATGTCACGCATCCGCTCGGCTATGGCTTCAACGGGGATCACGTCTATTTCTGCCGCGCCAACATGCTGCGGTTGAAGCCGGCCAAGTCCGCCTACGAGACGCCCGCCGTCTACACCGCCGCGCCGTTGCGCAGCGGCTACGTCTCGGCCGAAAACCAGAAGCATATCGCGAACACCGCCGCCGTTTTGGCCCTGACCAGCGGCAAGGGTGCCGTGGTGGCCCTGCCGGACGACCCGAATTTCCGCGGGTTCTGGTATGGCGGCAACCGCGTGTTCTTTAACGCGATCTTTTTCGGCAAGGCCACCCAGCCCATTCGCGCCTTTGACGGGGAGTAAGCGGAGGCGCCGCGCCACTCAGGGCGCGGCGATATAGCCGGGCAGGGCGGCCGCCGCCGGGGAATGAGCGAGGGCAGTGGCCTCGCGCACGGCGCGGGCGAAGTCCGCCTCGTCGGTGTCGTCCCACGTGATGCGGTCGCGCAGGAAATCGGCCCAATAAAACTCCTGGAAGAAGATCGCCGGTGGCTTGATCTCGGTAAATGCCCCGGCCTGCATCAGGGCCCACGCCAGGCCGCGATAAGGATCGGGCGCCATGGCGGTGAGGGTCGCGGGTAAATCCGCCGGGTCGCGTTCCCGGCCGGTGGCGTCGCGCAGGTAGGTGTAGCGCTCGGTGCGCATGCGCCGCCAGAACTCCGCGGGCGGAAGGTCGGACCAATTGGCGAGGATGTGGCCGTAGACGGTCTTGTCTGGATGCGTGCACGCGAGCAGCGCGCTGATCGTGTGGTGGCCGTCGGTGAGGTGAGGCACGCCGCCCGGGCCGATCACCAGCGGGACGTCCTTCTTGATGAGGTAGGCGGTGACCTCGGCGCGTGTCATCTGGTCGAACTTCGCGCGCTTGTGGTCGATTTCGCGTTGGCCGGTGGAGAACTGCGTCGGGTGCAATTGCCCGGCGTCGAGGGCATAGGCCGCGCCCGCGGGCATGGCGGGCGAGAATTGCGCGTAATCATCCGCCGCGCGAACCGGGGAGAGGACCAAGCCGGCCAACAGGGCCGCGTTGAAGCAGAGTGTGAGCAACTTCATGCGGACGATGATGGTCTGAGCCGGGCTGACGGGAAGAGCGGCCCGGTGACGGTTGGGTTAATTCACGGGCCGGCGGGGTCCGCCGACTCCACCGCCTGGTTTTTCTCGTCGACGATGACCGTGGTCACGAGGTCG
Source organism: Opitutaceae bacterium (assembly GCA_029979145.1). GTDB lineage: Bacteria > Verrucomicrobiota > Verrucomicrobiia > Opitutales > Opitutaceae > Cephaloticoccus. The sequence goes on along the minus strand of JAPOIC010000212.1, from coordinate 185 downwards.
CAGCCGACGTTCACCGTCGTGCGGGCCATGTCGAGCAGGCGGTCGGCGCCGAGCACGATGCCGATGCCTTCCGGCGGGACGCCAAAGGTGGCAAGCAGGCCGGCGATGAGCGGGAGCGAGCCGCCGGGAATGCCAGCCACGGCCACCGCGCTGAGCACGGCCATGACAAGGAGGGTCAGTTCCTG
>JAPOIC010000063.1 GCA_029979145.1 Opitutaceae bacterium | reverse complement strand
CGTCCTGCAGGGCATTCGCCCTGAACTCCCCGTCATCCTCATGAGCGGCAACAACGAGCGCGGGTCTCAGGACGGCGCCGTGCCCTTCCTGACCAAACCGTTCAGCAGCGCCAGGCTCGAGGAAATGCTCCCGAGGATCCGGACGGACGGCGCGTCTGCCTAGAAATGACCGGCCGCACCGGCATTAGGCAGGCTGGAAGTTCAGATTGCGCCTTGGCGTCGCCCGCCCACCTGCTTTGCTCACGATTCCGTCGTGTCCGCCTCCTCCGCCCACCCTTCCCGCGCCGAGCGCCCGCTCTCCCTACGCGTCGTCTTTCTGACGATCTTCATCGATCTGCTGGGCTTCACCATCATCTTCCCCCTGTTCCCGGCGATTCTGGAGCACTACTTCCGGCTGGAAGGCGACACGGGGCTGCTGGGCTGGCTGTTGGCCCAGATCGACCGGCTCGCCAGCGTGGCCGGCTCGCATGGCAACTACCAGGCCGTCCTCTTCGGCGGCATCCTCGGCTCACTCTACGCGTTGCTCCAATTCGTCTTCGCGCCGATCTGGGGCGGACTTTCCGATCGCATTGGCCGCCGGCGTGTCCTGCTCATCACTGTCGCGGGCACGGCGCTGAGCTATGTGCTTTGGTGTTTCAGCAGTTCTTTCCTGCTCTTCATCTTCGCCCGCCTCCTCGGCGGCGCCTTCGCCGGCAATCTCTCCGTCGCCACTGCGGCGGTGGCCGACGTCACCACCCGCGAGAATCGCGCCAAGGGCATGGGAGTGGTCGGCGTGGCTTTTGGATTGGGTTTTCTGTTCGGTCCCGCCATCGGCAGCGTCGCGGCGTTTCACGACCTCAGCGCCGGTAACGAATCGCTTGCGGCCTTGGGCCTGAATCCGTTTTCCCTGCCCGCCTTGCTCTCGATGGCGTTCGCGATCATCAACCTGGTCTGGGTCTGGCTGCGCTTCCGGGAGACGCTCGACCCGGCCGCGCGCGCGGTCGACGGACCGGTCCGCGTGCGTCATCCGCTGGGCGCACTGCTGCACGCCAAGGCCGGACCGGCCCGCCGCACCAACTGGCTCTATTTCGTCTTCAGCCTCGCCTTCAGCGGCATGGAGTTTTCGTTGCCGTTTCTCGCCACCGAGCGCTTTGGCTACGCGCCGACGGATATGTTCAAGATCTTCGTTTTCCTCGGGCTCGTGCTGATCATCACCCAAGGCCTGATCGTGCGGCGCGCCGTCCCGCGCTTCGGCGAAAAACCCGTCCTGCTGGCCGGCCTCGCCTGCGTCGCCCTTGGCATCGCCTTGATGGGCCTCGCCGCCACGAATGTCGTTGTCTACCTCGGCCTCGCCGCCACCGGGCTCGGCGCCGGCCTGACCAATCCCTCCGTCTCGGCGTTGGTCTCGCTCTACAGCCCGGCGTCGCAGCAGGGACGCATGCTCGGGATTTTTCGATCGCTGGGTTCGCTCGCGCGCGGAATCGGACCGCTGGCCGCCTGCTTCGCTTATTGGTGGCTGGGCGGCACAGTCACATACGTGCTGGTCGCGGCTTTTATCCTGGTGCCCTGGACGCTGGCCCTGCCCTTGCCTCCGCCCGCCAAATGAAACGCCTCTCCCGCTGCGTCCTCGTTGCCCTCGGCCTCCTGCTGCTCTTCGCCGCCGGCTGTCAGATCGCCCCGCGCGACCCTTCGCGCCCGGGCCGCACCAAACTCTCCGCGCCCTTGGTGGTGCTGCCCATGGAACAGCTCGGCAACTACGTCGTGGTGAGCGCCAAGTGGGACCGCCACGGTCCCTATCACTTCCTCGTCGATACCGGCTCGACGGTGATCCATGTTTCGCCGGAGCTGGCCGAACGCTACCGCGTGAAAAACGCCCCGCCCACCGGCATTCCGCCGGTGCAAGTGCGCTCCGCCAGTGGCGACATAGTCACCCTGCCCTCGGCAGTCATCGAGGAAATCCGGCTCGGCGACGCGCGCTTCGAGGACGTGCCCGTGGTGGTCTACGATTGTGCCGCGCTCTCGGCCCACTTCGGCATCAAAATCGACGGACTTCTCGGCTTCCCGTTGTTCCGTGACACGCGGCTCACCCTTGATTACCCGCAGCACCGGTTGATCCTCGCCCCGGGGAAAAGCAACGCCCTGCCGCCCGGCACGCCCGTCGCCTACACCGGCGCCCGCGGCGCGCCGGTCATTCCCGTGCAGCTCGGCGGCCAGTCCGTCCCCGTGTTGCTCGACAGCGGCAGCGACGCCGCGCTGAATCTCAATCCCGCGGGGCTCGCGCTCACCTACGCCGCGCCCCCGCGGCCCGCCGTGCTCGTGGGCACCTTGTCCGGCGACCACCTGCAGGAGAGTGCCCGTGTGGCCGAGCCGCTGGAAGTGGCGGGCTACACTGTGCCAGCGCCGATCATCTACCTCAACGAAAGCCTCAACGCCCTCGGCGGCGAGGTGCTGCGCAACTTCAGCGTCACCTTCGACCAGACGCGCAAGACCGTGACCTTCCACCGCGAGTCGCGCGCGCCCATCACCGTGCCCGCCAAGCGCAGCACCGGCCTGAGCTTCAACAAGACCCCCGCCTACTGGCGCGTGGCCGGCGTCGTGCCCGACTCGCCCGCGACCTGGGCCGGCGTGCAGGACGGCGACCTTGTGAGCCGCATCAACGGCGAGCCCGTCGCCCAGTGGGGCTTCGAGCGCTACGCGCACCTCATCGCCACGGCCGAGGCCGTGACTTACACTTTCTTGCGCGGCAACGAGGAGGCTCCCCGCACGTTGTCGGTCTTCCTGCTCGTGCCCTGATCCGTCGACCGACGCAGGCGGAAAACCGCCGCGCCGTCGTGCCCGGCACCCCATGGAAACACCGTGACGCTATCCTCCAGCGTGAACGCCGAGCCGGCGCGTGTGCCGAGGAAAGCCTGCACCACGCGCTCGTTCTCGTCGGTATCGATGCTGCAGGTGGAATACACCAACCGGCCGCCCGGCGCTGTGACGCGCGCGGCGGCATGGAGCAACGCGAACTGCTGGCGCGCGTGCTTGCGAAAATCGTTTTCCTGCAGCCGCCACTTCACGTCGATGCGATGCCGCATCACGCCGGTGTTGCTGCACGGCGCGTCGAGCAGCACCGCCGCGTAGTTCATCGGCAGGTTGTGCTCGCGCAGGAGCTTGCCGGCGTCTTGCAACAGATCGGCCTGCACCAGCGCGACGTCCACGCCGCGCACGGTCGCGAGATTGCGCTTCAGCCGGTCAATGCGCGGGCCCGGCAAATCGAGCGCCACGACTTGGCCGCCTGCACCGCCCGCGGCGAGCGCATCGGCCACCGCCACGGCCTTGCCACCCGGGGCCGCGCACAAATCGAGGACGACGTCGCCGGGTTGAATTTCCAGCGCCGCCACCGCGTGACGTGTCGCCGGATCCTGCAGGTAGATTGATCCGGCCTGCAACAACGCTTCAAGCTCGGGCCAGTGCCCGGGTGCCGCAGTGAAAAAGTCCGGCCACGGGGTGGGCTCCAAAAACGCCGGCATTTCACCGGAGCGGCGGCGCACCATCAGGCGCGCGGGAGTCTGGTTCCACGCGAGGAGACGGCGCGTCGGTTCCGCGCCGAATTGCTGCAGCCAGCGGCGCACCAGCCAGACGGGGTGCGAGAAATATTCTGCAAGCGCCTCCGGCTTCGCGAGCTTGGGCGGCGGCGGAGCGGCCATCAACGGCGCCAGCTTGCGCACCACGGCATTGACCAACCGGGCCTCCGCCGGACTTGCCAGGCCCTTGGTCTGCTCGACCGCATGGTGCACGATTTTCGCCACCCGGCCATTGCCGTCGTCTTCGCCAGCAGCGGCCTCAATCAGTTCGAAGGCCGCCACATAAAGCACCGCGCGGGTGCTGAAGCGCGGCGGATGCGCCACCAGCCCGCGCAATGCCGCCTCAATCCGTCCATAGTGCCGGACGACGCCAAAAACCAAGTGCTGACACCGCGCCCGGTCCAGCGCGGGCAGGTCCGACGGCACGCCCTCCAGCAGGGCGTCGACGCGCTCCCGTTGGTCGAGCCATCGCGCGACCAGGCGCGCAGCGTTTGTCCAAGCCCCTCCCGGTCCGTGGTTTGCACTGCTCATGGGTTTAATCGGATACACTGTTTGACATTCCGGGGCATCGTAGGATGAACTAAATCCTTACCGTCTCTCCAACACGCAATCATGAATTCTGAAGCAGTCTCCGCATTGATCGCCAAGAACCCGACCCTCAAGGCCGCCAAAGCCAAGCTGGAGTCGATGGCCCCCGGGTCGTATTGCGTGCACCGCAGTTGGGGCTTCGGCCAGATCAAAAGCTACGATGAGGGCGCCCAACGCCTGATCATCGACTTCAAGGAAAAGGCCAACCACCCGATGGACCCGGTGTTCTGCATCAACACCATGGAGGTGCTGCCGTCGAACCACCTCCTCGTGCGCAAGGAGACCGAGACTGACACCATCGCCACGCTCGTTGCCGAGAATCCCGCCCAGCTCATCGTCGAGGCCCTCGAGTCCTACCCCAACAACGCCGCCACCGCCATTGAGATCGAGATCGTCATGGCCCAGGTCGTCGGCGAGGCCAAGTTCAAGAAATGGTGGTCCACCGCCCGCAAGGCGATCGCCAAGGACCCCCGCGTTTCCATCCCGGAAAAGAAGACCGAGTGCTACATCCTGCGCTAGACGCCCGTTTCCGCCGAGGATGAGATCCTCGAGCAATTCAAGGGCACCCGCTCCGCCCGCCGCCGCATCGCCCTCGCCGTCGAGCTGCTCGACACCGCGTCCCAAAAGGACCTGAAGGAGGAGCTGCATGAGATTCTTCACGGCATCGTCGAGGCCGTGCGCGACAGCAACCAGCTCGACAACGCCGAGCGACTCCATGGCGCCGCCGTGCGCGATGACCTTGCGAAGCTCCTCGGCGTCAACGACAGCGACTTCGAGCCGCTGCAGGCCTCCCTCGTTTCCGATGTGCGCGACCTGCCCGCCATCGCCGACAGCATCCCGGTGCATTTCCAGCGCCGCTTCCTCGAGCTCATCAACGAGACGCACCCGATCGAGGCGCGCGACATCATCTTCAACCTGCTCAAGATCTCCCAGGGCAAGTTCACCACCGAGTGCATCAATTTCCTCGTCGAGAACGACCACGCCGACGAACTCGCCGCCGCCCTCAAGCGCTGGCAGACCGAGCAAAACCTGCGCGCGCCGGTCCTCCTCTGGATCGTCAAGAACCGCCACTCGAAGAAGTTCGCCAAGCTGCTCAACGACCTGATCACGCCGCGCCTCCTCAGCGCCATCTTCTTCGCCATCGACTACGAGGCGCTCCAAGCCTCCACCGCGCGCCGCATCCCGCTGGCCGATATTCTCAGCGAGGACACCGAGCTCATCGCAGACCTCCTCGCCACCGCCGACCCGGAGACCGCCCGCGACCTCGCCAACACCCTGATGCTCAACCAGGGCTTCGAGGAGCTCACGAAGAAGTCGCTGCTCGCCCGCTTCATCAAGATTTTCCCCAGCATCCAGTCGCTCGTCGCCGCCGAGGCCGAGGGCAAGGACGAGCAGCTGCTCGTCTCCCGCGCCAGCCACGACCGCAAGCGCGAGGAATACGAGACCATCGTCGCGAAGAAGATTCCGGAGAACTCCAAGGCCATCGCCACCGCCCGCGAGCACGGCGACCTCAAGGAGAACTCCGAATACAAGATGGCCAAGCAGGACCAGTCCGTCCTCATGGCCCAGAAGGCCCTCCTCGAGCGCGACCTCGGCCGCGCCCGCATCACCGATTTCTCCGAGGCCACCGTCGACGTAGTCAGCGTCGGCAGCATTGTCGACATCACCGCGGCCGGCAACGGCCAGACCACCCGCTACACCATCCTCGGCGCGTGGGACGGCGACCCGGACAACAACGTGATCTCCTACAAGACCGCGCTCGGCGCCGCCCTGCTCGGCAAGAAGCCCGGCGACTCCGTCACGGTGAAGGCCGGTAACAACGAGGAGATCTACACCATCGCCGGCATCAGCCGCTACGCGGACTCAGCCGCGAGCTGAGCCTCCCCTTTAAGGCGCCGCCCACCGCGGCGCCTTTTTTTTCGGTGCACCATTTTTTTCAAGGCCTGCTCATCGGCATCGCCATCGCCGCCCCGGTCGGGCCGATTGGCCTGCTCTGCATCCGTCGCTCGATCATGGACGGACGGCTCGCCGGCCTCAGCACCGGATTGGGCGCGGCCACGGCAGACGCGATCTACGGCTTCCTCGCGGCCTTCGGCGTCGCCGCCATCACCGGCCTGCTCCTGCGTCACGGCAACGTCGTGCAGCTGGCCGGCGGAATCTTCCTGATCATCCTCGGCCTGCGCATCACGCGCAGCCGCACCGCTCCGGCCGACGGCAAGGCCACCCATGCCCCGAGCCTGGCCGCCGCGTATTTTTCGGGCTTGGGCCTCACGCTCGCCAACCCGGTCACGATCGTCGCCTTCCTCGGTATCTTCTCCGCCTTGGGACTGGGCGGGCCTGACACCACTCCAGGAGCCGCGGCTGGCGTGACCGTGCTCGGCGTCTTTCTCGGCTCCTGCGCTTGGTGGCTTCTGCTCAGCGCCGCCGCCAGCTGGATCGCCGGCCGCATCAACCACGGCACGCTGCGCATCATCAATTGGGGTGCCGGCGGCCTGCTGGTCGCGATCGGTCTCTACGAGCTCGCACAGCTGGCATTGCATTTGTGAGCCCGCCCGCCCAGTGTCGGCTCGGTTTGAGCGCCTCCTGGGACATTCTCAAAATCATTTCCGACGCCACGCGCCTGCGGCTGCTCGCCCTCCTGCGTCGCGAGGAACTCTCGGTGGCGGAACTGCAGGACGTCCTCGGCATGGGCCAGTCGCGCATCTCTTCGCAACTCGCGCTGCTTCGCCAAGCGGGGATCGTCAGCGACCGGCGTGAAGGCAAAAAGGCCTTTTACTCGCTGCGCCCCGGTCTGCCCAAGGCGCAGCTCACATTGCTCGAAGCCGCGCTCGGCGCCGTGGGCGACCTACCTGTGCTCGGCGAGGACGCCGAGAACCTCGACCGCACGTTGCAAAAGCGCCGGCGCACGCAGGAACAGTATTTCAACCTCATCGCCGGTAGGCTCGGCAAAAACTACTGCCCCGGCCGCTCGTGGGAGGCTATCGGTCACCTCGCGCTGCGCCTCACCCCGGCCATCACGATCGCTGACCTCGGTGCCGGCGAGGGTCTCGTGTCCCAGCTGCTCGCCCGCCGTGCCAAGCAGGTCTGGTGCATCGACAACTCCGAGCGCATGGTGGAAGTCGGCACCGAGCTCGCGCAAAAGAACGGCTTGGACAATCTCGCCTACAAGCTCGGCGACATCGAAAAAGTGCCGCTGGGCGACCGCTCGGTCGACCTCGCCATCCTCTCCCAAGCCCTGCACCACGCGCAGCACCCGCAGACCGCCGTCAACGAAGCGTTCCGCATCCTGAAGCCCGGCGGCCAGCTCCTCATCCTCGACCTCAACGAGCACACCTTCGAAAAAGCCCGCGAGCTTTACGCCGACGTCTGGCTCGGCTTCAAGGAGAGCACGTTGCACGGGTTCATGAAACGCGCCGGCTTCACCCAGGTCGAAGTCGGCCCCGTCGCCAGCGAAGACCGCGAGCCCCACTTTACCACCCTGCTCGCCAGCGGCGTGAAGCCCAAGCGCTGAACTACGCTACATGTAGGGCGGGGTTTCTGACCCCGCCTCCGCATACCAACCCAGGTAGGGCGGTCTCTCCGAGACCGCCGCGAATTTCCCCCACGCTCTCCTTTCCGCGCATGCCCCCGGCGGGGATCGGGGTCCCCGCCCGACATGCAAACCCGCCGCCTCAATAATGCGGCGGTTTCTCGCTCACCGGCGAGGTGTCAGTCTTCGGCTCGGCCATGCGGTCGCGCACGGTCACGAGTTCCTGGCGCAGGCGGTCGAGCTGCATCGCCATTTCCAGCATCGCCTTGTCCTGCTCGCCAACGTGGCGCTCGAGGTAAGCGATCTTTTCCTCCAGTCGCTGCAGGGCTTCAGCCATGCTGCGTCTCCTTGGTGATTTTCTCAATCTCCGGCAGTACCACGCGTTGGTAGCAGTCCGGACACACCGAGTGGCTGAACTCGCTGCCGGTGCGTTCGTTGATGTAACCCTCGATCTGCTGCCAGTAATTTCTGGGCACGATTTGCTGGATTCCGCAGGCGGTTCTGGTGTGGAAAACGAAGGACACGAAGTCGCTTTCGCTGGTGACGAACCTGATGTTTCTGGCGACGGCGATCCTGTGGCTGATTTACGGGTTGATGATCGTGGACTGGCCTTTGATCATCGCCAATCTGGTATCGACGACAGCCATGGTTTCGATCGTGGCGGCGAAGCTGAAATTCAAATGAGGGAGTGAGGCAATGACCATTCATTGGTGTGGCACGGGGCTTTCGGCAGTGCCGGGGCTGCGGCGCTTGATCGAGGCGGGGTATCCGGTGACGGTGTGGAACCGCACGGTGGCGAAGGCCGAAGAAGCGGTGGGCGATCTGACGAAAGACATCCACGCCTTCGATCTCGACACGATTTCGGGGCAGTTGCAGCCGGGGGATGTGGTGGTTTCCATGTTGCCGGGCGATTGGCACGTGCCGCTTGCGAAGGCTTGCCTTGCGGCAGGGGCGCAGTTTGTTTCGTCGTCTTACATCGCGCCGGAGATGCGGGTGCTGGATGAGGCGGCGCGCGAAAAGGGCCTCGCCTTTGTCAATGAATGCGGGCTTGATCCGGGGATCGACCACTTGATGGCGCATCAGCTGGTGGATGAGTACAAGGCCTCGGCGGCGTTTGATCCGAAGAACCACCTGAGCTTCCTGAGCTATTGCGGTGGCGTGCCGAAGATCGCGAATGACTTCAAATACAAGTTCTCGTGGTCGCCTCTAGGGGTGCTGAAGGCGCTGCGCTCGCCCTCGCGTTCCTTGAAGGATTACAAGGAGTTCAAGGTGGATCGGCCGTGGAATGCGATCACCACCTATACGGCACCTCTGCCGACGCCCGAGGATTTCGAGGTTTATCCGAACCGCGACAGCTATCCGTTCATGGACCAGTACCATTTCGATCCGAACTGGCCGGTGAAGACCTTCGTGCGCGGCACGTTGCGTTTGGGCGGTTGGGCCGAGGCGTGGAAAGATGTGTTTGCCGAGATCGAGACGCTTTCGGGGCCCGAGGGCGATGCGCGGCTCAAGGAAATGTCGGACGGGTTCTGGGACAAGAACGCCTATGACGAGGGCGAGCCGGACCGTGTGGTGCTGATCGTCGATCTGAAAGCCGAGCGCGATGGTGCGGTTGCTTGGCACAAGACCTACGTGATGGACGCATGGGGTGACGAGAAGGGCACCGCGATGGGCCGGCTCGTTTCAATCCTGGTGAGCCTTGCGGTGGAAGCGGTGCTGAAGGGGCGGATCGCGCCCGGTGTTTCGGCGGCCCCTTCGGAGCCGAAGATGGTGGCGGAGTGGATGGAAACCATCGGCGGGCTCTGCCAGCACCTTGAAGTTGTGACCAACGCCTGAGGCTTTGGCAGAATGGAGAAACGCCCGGTGCGGGGAGCACCGGGCGTTTTTTGTTGGTCAGGAGTTTGACTGATCCTTGGCCAGTTGGGTGCCAGAGGTGAGGATGGCATCCACGG
>JAPOIC010000318.1 GCA_029979145.1 Opitutaceae bacterium | reverse complement strand
GTCCATGCCGACATCGCCGTGCTCGGCGGCGCCGGCATCACCGAAAACGGCGTTTGGAACCACAACGCCCTGATCGTGGCCGCGCAGCGCAAAATGATCGCCGCCTCCGAGCGCAGCCTCTTCGCCCTCGATGACTCCAAATTCGGCCGCAAGGCGATCAGCCTCACCACGTCGTTCGATCCGCGCTTCACCATCGTGACCAACCACCAGCCCGCGCCCGCCGTGACCAAAGCCATCCGCCAGGCCCGTGCCCGGCTCATCCTGGCTGACAAGTGACCGACCCGGTCCTCCTGACACCCTTATGTCAGGAAACGTGCGCCAGTTCGTCGCGCTGATTGCATTTCGCCGGGGAGCCCGCTTCTTGGAAGGCCGTGTCTTCTTCGTCCCCGACTCCCTCGTGCATCCGGCTGCGTGGCGTTCGTCAGAACAATCTGAAGGGCTTCGACCTCGACCTGCCCCTCGGCCGCTACATCGCCGTCACCGGATTGAGCGGCGCGGGCAAGTCCTCCCTCGTTTTTGACACCCTCCACGCCGAGGGCCAGCGGCGCTACGTCGAGACTTTCAGCGCCTACACCCGGCAATTCCTCGACCTCCTCGACAAGCCGCGGGTCGACTCGATCGAAAACATCCGCCCGTCGATCGCCATCGAGCAGACCAACACGGTCAAGACCTCGCGCTCCACCGTGGGCACAATGACCGAGCTCACCGACTACTTCAAAGTCTGGTTCAGCCACGTCGCGCGTTGCTTCGATCCCGCCACCGGCCGCCCCGTCGAGGACGACACCCCCGCGACCATTTGGCGACGAGCCCAAGCCGAGCACTTTGATCGCACGCTGTTGGTCACGTTCGCCTTGAGGCGGCCGGATAACCTCAAGTGGCCCGAAGTGCTCGGCAACCTGAAGGCGCAGGGCTACGTGCGCGTGCTCGCCGCCGGTGCCATCCACAAGCTCGACGATCTCCTGGCCGAACTGCCGAAAGTTTTTCCGGATGACTTTCACGTCGTGCAGGACCGCGTGGCGATGCGCGATGAAAACCATTCGCGCTTCCTCGAAGCGGTGGAGACTGCGATGCACTTCGGCCAAGGCGAGGTCACGCTCTTCCCGCACGAAGCAGCCGGTTCGGCTTTCCCGCCCGCCGGACGCTACTCGCGCGGGCTGCATTCTCCCGAGACCGGCCGGACCTTCCGCGCCGCGTCGCCTGCGCTATTTTCCTTTAACTCGCCGCTGGGAGCCTGCCCGCGCTGCCGCGGCTTCGGCCGGGTGATCGAGATCGACTACCGCCTCGCCCTGCCCGACCAGTCGCTGTCGATCGACGACGGCGTGATCAAATGCTGGGAAAGCGACATCTACGGCGAGTCCAAGAAGGATCTGCTGGTTTTTACCAAGAAGAAGAAAATCCCCACCAACGTCCCCTTCGCCTCCCTCACGGCCGAGCAGCGCGACTTCATCATCAACGGCGAACCCGGCTACGGTGAAGAGAACAGCAAGACCTGGCCGAAATATTGGTATGGCGTGAAAAGTTTCTTCCGCTGGCTCGAAAAGAACACCTACAAGATGCACGTGCGCGTCTTCCTCTCGCGCTGGCGCGCCTACGAGGAATGCCCGAAG
>JAPOIC010000300.1 GCA_029979145.1 Opitutaceae bacterium | reverse complement strand
GGTGGATTTCCTCCACCGTCGCCTCCATCTCGATCGCAAACCCATACTCGGCGATCAGCTCGGTGGCCTCGGAGCCGATGATGTGCGCGCCGTAGATCTCGCCCGTCTTCGCGTCGGTGATGACCTTGACGAAGCCATCGCTCTCCGCGGACGCCACGGCCTTGCCAGAAGCGGTGAACGGGAACTTGCCGATCTTGATCTCAAGTTTCTTCTCCTTCGCCGCATTCTCGGTCAGGCCGATGCTGGCAACCTGCGGCTGGCAGTAGGTGCAGCCCGGGAAATTCTTCACGCGCTTTGGCTTGCCGTGACCAAACATTCCGTTGACGGCGTTGATCGCCTCGTAGGTCGCGACGTGCGCGAGCCACGGCGGGCCGATGATGTCGCCCGCGGCATAGACACCCTTCACGGAAGTCTGGTAGTCGTCGCCCACCTTGAGGTAGCCCCGGTCGAGCTCGGGCTTCACGCTGGCGGCGAGCGCGCCATCCAGGTTTGGCGTCACGCCGATGGCGGACAAGAGCACCTCGGCTTCCACCTCGGTCTTCTTGTCTCCGGCAATGAGGTCCAGCTTCACGGACTTTTTGCCGACGCGGAAATTGTCGCACTTCGTGTTCACGTGCACGGCGATGCCCTGCTTGTCGAAGGAACGGTGCAGCAGCTTCGCCACTTCCTCATCCTCCACGGGCAGCACTTGCGGCAGCATCTCGACGAGGGTTACCTTGGCGCCGAGGGCGTTGTAGAAATAGGCAAATTCCACGCCGATCGCGCCAGCGCCGACGATGACGATGGACTTCGGCAGCTTCGTGCCCGCCAGCGCCTCGCGCGAGGTCAGGACGCGCTCGCCGTCGTAGTCGAGTCCCGGGATGCGGCGCATTTTGCAGCCGGTGGCGAGCAAGATGTTCTTTGTGCGGAGAAACTTCCCCTTCGATTCGCCTTCAGTGATCGAGACCATGCCGGGCGCGCTGACCTGGCCGCGGCCGACGACGTAGTCGACCTTGTTCTTCTTGAAGAGAAACTCGATGCCCTTGGCCATCTGGCCGGCCACGGTGCGGGAGCGGCCCATCACCTTTTCCAAGTCGAACGACACGTCCTTGGCGCTCAGGCCGTAGACGTCGGCCTTCTTCATCTTCTGGTAAAGCTCGGCGCTCTTCAGCAGGGCCTTGGTCGGGATGCAGCCCCAGTTCAAACAGGTGCCGCCCGCGCGTTCCGCTTCGACGCAGGCCACCTTCTTGCCGAGCTGCCCGGCGCGAATCGCCGCCGCATAACCCGCGGGTCCGCCGCCAATGACAACCAGATCGTATTCCGTAGTTTCAGCCATGTGTTGTTGAATTTGGGACACACGGTCGCCACCGGGACAGGCCCGGTCAAATGCAAAACCCGCCGCCGCCCGCTCAGACGTCGATCACGTCGTCGCGCCGCTCGCGCCCACCCCGGCGTTTCGGTCCGCCCGGGGGACGGCGAAACAGCGCGCTGGCGAGGAAATTGGTCAGGCTCACAATCAGTGCGCCGCCCATCGCCGACCAGAAACTGGAGACATAGAACCCGTCCACCAGCTTCGCCACCAGCAGAAACAGCAGGGCGTTGATGACCACCATGCCCAGCCCCATCGTCAGCACGATGAACGGCAGGGTGAACAGCACGAGCAACGGCTTGAGGATGGCGTTGAAGAAGCTCAGCAGCAGGACGACGACCAACAGCGCGGTGCGATCCTGCACATCGATGCCCGGAATCAGGTGCGTCGCCACTGTCACGCCGACCGCCAGCACCAACCAGCGAATGAGGAGTTGCAGCAGGGGGGAGTTCATTCTTGGCTGGCAACCCTTCCGCCCCGTGACGTCGTCGGCAATGAAAATTCTCCTCGTGCAGGACTACCTGCGCAGCGGCGGCACCGAGCGCCAGTGCGTGTTTCTCGCCAACGCGTTCGCCGCCGCCGGCCATGCCGTCACCCTCCTGACTTTTCGCCCCGGCGGGGCCATCGCCACTACCGTCTCGCCCGCCGTCACGCATCATGCGCTGCAACCCCACGATACTGGGTTCGACTGGTTCGCCCCGGGACTGCGGACGGCGATGAACCAATTTGATCCGGACAT
>JAPOIC010000130.1 GCA_029979145.1 Opitutaceae bacterium | reverse complement strand
GGCGTGGCTGAAAGACGCGGGCAAAAAAAGCCGCGGACGAGGGTCCGCGGCTTTGAATTGGGGGACGCCGGGAAACCGGCGGACCGATTACTCGGCCTTGGGCTCTTCGGCGGGGGCCTCGGCGTTGTCGGTGGAGGGCTCCTTGTTCGCCTCGAGCTCGGCTAGGGCGGCTTTGCGGGAGAGGCGGACCTTCTTGGTGCGCTCGTCGATGCCGATGCACTTGACCTTGATGGAGTCGCCCACCTTGACGACGTCCTCGGTGCGGCGGACGCGGAAGTCGGCCAGCTCGGAGATGTGGACGAGGCCTTCCTTGCCGGGGAGGCATTCGACGAAGGCGCCGAACTCCTTAGTGCCGGTGACCTTGCCGTTGTAGATCTTGCCCACCTCGATCTGGGAACCGCCGCCGCAGAGGGCGTCGATTTCCTGCACGGCGCGGTTCATCGCGTCGGCGTTGTTCGAGTAGATGAAGACCTTGCCTGAGTCGTCGTCGGCGATGTCGATCTGCGCGCCGGTGGTCTCGACGATGCGGCGGATGGTCTTGCCACCCGGGCCGATGAGGAGGCCGATCTTCTCGGGGTCGATCTGGATCGTCTGGATGCGCGGGGCATACTTCGACAGGTCGGTGCGCGGGGCCGGGAGGGCCGCGAGCATGGTCTTGAGGATCTCAACGCGGGCGTCGCGCGCCTGGAAGATCGCGGTTTTGGCGATCTCGAAGGGCAGGCCGTTGATCTTGAGGTCGAGCTGGAAGCCCGTGATGCCCTTGGTCGTGCCGGCGAGCTTGAAGTCCATGTCGCCGAAGTGGTCTTCCTCACCGAGGATGTCGGTGATCGTGACCCACTTGTCGATGGCGCCGTCGGCCTTGTTGGTGGTCATCAGGCCGCAGGAGATGCCGGCGACGGGGGCGATGATCGGCACGCCGGCGTCCATGAGGGCCAGGCAGCCACCGCAGATCGAGGCCATCGAGGTCGAGCCGTTGGAGGCCATGATCTCGGAGACGACGCGGATGGAGTAGGGGAACACGTCTTCCGGCGGGAGCACGGGGACGAGCGAGCGCTCGGCCAGCGCGCCGTGGCCGATTTCGCGACGACCCGGGCCGGTGAAGCGGCCGGTCTCGCCAACGGAGAAGGGCGGGAAGTTGTAGTGGAGGATGAAGGACTTCGAGGTCACGCCGCCGGTGAGGGCGTCGAGGCTCTGGGCTTCCTTGGTCGGGCCGAGCGTGGTGATGGCGATGTTCTGCGTGTCGCCGCGCTGGAAGGTGGCGGAACCGTGCACGCGGGGGAGCACGCCGACCTCGGCGGAGAGGGGACGCAGGGACTTCGCGTCGCGCTTGTCGGCGCGGACGCCGCGCTCGAGCACGGTCTTGCGGTAAGCTTTGTATTGGAGGTCCTCGAAGACGATGTTGAGGTCGGCGTCGGAGAACTTGTCCGCGCCGAGCTCGGCGGTGAGGGCGGCCTTGGCCTCTTCCTTGATGGCCTTGATGTTGGCGGAGCGGACGGCCTTCTCGAAGCCGAAGATGGCCTCGGAGACGCGCTGCTCGGTGGCGACGCGCTCGATGATCGCGCGGGCCTCGGGGGTGGCCTTGACGAGGGCGAACTCGGCCTTGGTTTTGCCGCAAGCGGCGACGAGGTCCTTGATGGCCTTGATGATCGGCTGGATGGCCTGCTGACCGAACTCGAGGGCCTCGATGAAGCGCTCTTCGGTGATCTGATCGGCGGAGCCCTCAATCATGAGCATGTCGGTCTCGGTGCCGACGTAGATGAGGTCGAGCGAGCTCGAGAACATCTGCTCGATGGTCGGGTTGGCGACGAACTGGCCGTCGATCTCGGCGACTCGGACGCAGGCGATCGGGCCGGCCCACGGAATGTCGGAGATGGCAAGGGCGGCGGAGGCGCCGTTGACCATGAGGATGTCGGACTCGTGGATCTGGTCGGCCGACATCAGCTGGCCGATGATCTGGACCTCATTGAGGAAGCCCTCGGGGAAGAGCGGGCGGCAGGGACGGTCGCAGAGGCGGGAGGTCAGGATTTCCTTTTCGGAAGGACGACCCTCGCGCTTGAAATAGCCGCCGGGGAAGCGGCCGGCCGCGGAGTACTTCTCGCGGTAGTCGACTGTGAGGGGGAAAAAGTCCTGGCCGGGCCGCATCGACTGGGCGACGCAGGCGGTGACAAAGACGTTGGTCTCGCCGACGCAGACGTTGACGGCGCCGTTGGCGAGGTTGGCGTAGGTGCCGGTGGAGAAGGTCATGCCGAGTTCGGCGACCGTAGCGTTATGTTTCTGATTCATTACTTTCGGATTTGCGGATTAAGTGTCGCGGATAAGTCGGGAGGGTCGGTGACACTGGAACCGAGTCGTCCCCGTGCCCTCCCGGGGGGGAAGGCGGCGCAGGCGAAGCCTGGCGCGGTGTGGTCTGAAAGACCCACCTGTCTCTCCGTCGTTGACGCGAGAGATTTCCGTTTGGCGTCCACCGCGGGGGGGGCGGCAAACGGAAATGTCCCGGTCTCGGGGCGGTGTCTGGTAAAGACAACGGGCGACCCGCGGATCGGGTCGCCCGTGTGACAAAGTTGGTCAGCGGCGAAGGCTCAGCTTCTGCAGCAGCTCGGTATATTTCGCCAGGTCGTGGCGCTTCACGTAGTCGAGCAGCTTACGGCGGCGGGCCGCCATTTGCAGAAGACCGCGGCGCGAGTGGAAGTCCTTGCGATGCGTGCGCAGGTGCTCGGTCAAGTGATTGATCCGGGCGGTGAGCAGCGCGATCTGGACTTCGGACGAGCCGGTATCCTTCTCGTGGATTTTGAATTCTGAGATGATTTCGGGTTTGGAGACAGTAGACATGTGGTTTTTTTTGGAATGAGTTGCATAACTGTAGGGGACCTTTGCAGGCCCCGTGGCACCAGTCCCGCCAAAGGCGAAACCGGCGTCACCGTTCCAATCCCGTTTGCGCGGGACCAGCCATGGTGGAGGTCCGCAACCGACGGACTGCCACTAACGCAAGGGGCTAGAATCCGGAACTGCCGGGGCCGGCGCAAGCGTAAATTTGGGCCTTTGCCGAACCTCATCCGGCCCGGAGGTTCAGGTGCTTAACTTCCTTGCAGCCAGGCAGCTGCTGGATCTTGGCCACGATGGACTGGCGGTGGTGAAAGAGTTCGCTGCGGACCACGCCATGGGAAACCAGCACCAGCAAACGGCCCCGTTCGATGGCCACGGGGTGGGAGTAGGTGGCGTTCGCGGAGCCCACGAGGTCGGCCCAACGTTCGCGGATGGCCTGCTCGGGGGAGTCGCGGCCGATCTTGTATTTGTCGAGCAGCTGCTCGAGGACGGCCCCCAAGTCCTTGGTGGCACGCTTCACCTGCCGGCGAGGGGTGTCGTAGGGCAGCCGGCGCAGGTCCGCGATGAGCTCCTCGGCCACCCGGCTGAATTGCGGCGGGTCCTCAGGCATCGGGGGCGCGGCGGTGGGCGGCTTCGTAAAGGCGGCTGTAGCGAACAAAGGCGCCGAAGGCCGTGGCCCAGGCGATGTAGAAACCTGGGTAGCCGTCGAGGAAGCCGAGTTTAAGGAGGTAGGCGCGGAAGAACCGCCAGGCCGGCCGGAAGATCGCGGCGCCGAGCGAGAAGGTGCGACCGCGGGCCTCCTGCTGTTGCACGAAGAGATCGGCGAACGGGTTGATCTTGGCCACATGGCTGGCGAGCGTCGGAAAGGAGTAATGATGCAGGTCGCCGCGCAGCGTGGCCACGGGGCCGTCGCACTCCATCTTCTCGTGGACGAAGGCGTCGCCGCCCCAGCGCGCGCGGCGCCGGTCGATCAAGCGCAGGCTGAGATCGGGATACCAGTCCCCATGCAAAATCCAGCGGTCGATGAACCAGACCTTGCGCGGAAACCGGGCCCCGGCGAATTCGCTGGGGGTGCCGGCGAAAAAGGTTTCGAGTTCCGCGCGCAACTTGGCGGAGACCTCCTCGTCGGCATCGAGGCACAGCACCCAATCGGTGGGCGCGAGGGCGACGGCGGCGTTTTTGGTGTCGCGAAAACCCTGCCACGGCAGTTCGTGGACTTCGGCACCGTGGGCACGGGCGATGGAGGCACTGTCATCCGTCGTGTCGTTGAGCGCGACCACTATGGCCTGAGTCCAGCCCTGAACCGAGGCCAGACAGCGCGGCAGGTTCGCCGCTTCGTTGCGGGCGACGATGACGACACTGAGGGGCAGCGGTGAGCTCACGATGTCAGTGAGAATCAAATGCGCCCGCACAGCGAGCGCGGGATTTGGTAAAGGTAGCCGCAGGCCCGCCAGCCACGCACGAGCGCCTGCTTGGCGGCGTCGCGGCGCAGGATGATGCTGTTGACCAGCGCGACCAGCGCGAACCCGAGGGCTTTGAGGGCGTTGCCGACGAAGCGGGTCAGCAAGTAACCCGTCGCGCCGGGTCGCGTGGCGCGATCGGCCACGCGCGAGCGGGCGGAATCAAAGGCGTGGCACGCGGCGTAGCGGAACGTCGTGCGCGAGGCGGGCATCTGGTGCAGCACCTTCGCGGCGGGCGCAAACCAGACCTCGAGGCCCGCGGCACGGATGCGACGAACCATTTCGCCATCGCCGCCGCCGAAAAGACTGGCGCCCTTACGGTCGAGGCCGGTGGCAAAGACGCCGACGCGCGCGAACACTTTTTTCGGGAATGTGAGATTTGCGCCCATCGGGCTGTCGCGGCCGGAGACCGGTCCGGCGTCAGGACGAAAGGCGAGGGGCGCATGCCACTCTTTGATCCAGTTGGGCAATCCGTCCGGGAAAACCGGAATCACTTCGCCGCCGATGCAGCCGATGCGCTCGGTTGAGTCAGCGCGGAAGGGCGCGATCAATTGGCGCACCCAGTCGGGCTCCATCAGGATGTCGTCGTCAGCGAGGATCAGGTAGTCGCCGGTTGCCTCGGCGATTCCGCGGTTGCGCGCGTGGTCGAGGCCTTGAGCGTTTTCCAAGACGCGGCGTGGCGCGTGGGGGCCTGCGGCGAACTCGGCGACGACGTCGGCGGTGTTGTCGCTGGAGTTGTTGTCGATGACCAGCACCTCGAGCCGGTCGGCCGGGTAGTCCTGCAGCGCGATGCCCGCAAGGGTCTGTCGCAGGTAGGCCGCGCGATTGTAGGTGCAGATCGCGACGGTGACGCGGGGGAGATCAGGAGCGGCGGACATGCGGCGAACGGATCACGGGACAGTTGCGACGACGATGCGGGCGGGCAGGGCCAGCGCAAAGAAAAAGCTTTGCCCGGGCGAGGCCGGCTGGCACGTTGCGCCGCATGGCATTCAAACATTGGCCGGGGGTGCGCGACGTGCGGTTTTCCACCAAAGTCGGCCGCTTCCTGCGCGGCGCACGCAAGCGCCGGCCGGATCTGAACTGGGACGAATTCCTCCGCGTGGCGAAGCAGTTCAAGCAGGACGACATGGGCAGCTTTCCCGAGCGTGGCTTCTTGTATCAATTGGCCTGTGATGCGCCCGAAAACGCGCAAGTGGTGGAGATCGGCTCGTGGATGGGCGCTTCGACCTGTTTTCTCGCGGCCGGGCTGAAGGGTCCGGAAGCGCGTGTTTATTCCGTGGATAATTTTCAGGGCCTGTCGCTGTGCGGCGAGGACGTGGCGTGGTATCAGCGGCACTTCCAGAAACTCGGCACGAACAGCACGCTGGATATTTTCAACGCCAACTTTGCGGCGCTCGGGTTGTCCGCGCGCGCCGAGCCGGTGGTGAGCGACTCAGTGGCCGCGGCGGAAAAGCTGGCGGCGAAGCGCGGCACAATCGACCTGATGTTTGTCGACGGCGACCACAGTTACGAAGGCTGCAGGGCCGACATCGAGGCGTGGCTGCCGCACCTGCGGCCGGGCGGCGTGATGGCGTTTCATGATTTCGGCAGCCGGGCGAGCGGCGTAACGCAGGCGATCTTCGAGACGATCAAGGCCGGCAGGTTCGCAGAGATAGTGGGCGTGGCCAACACGATCATCGCCTTCAAGGTTTGACGGGAGCGGACGGGGCGAAGGCGGACATCGATTCGTTGACGATCGCGTCGTGCACGGCGCCGTCGAGGAACACGACGGCGAGTTGCACGGTGATGAGATCGTGAGGATGCCGCGGGTTTTTGGTGATGCCCACGGCTGCCGTATCGATGACCCGCGCCACGG